>CAZRRW010000057.1:8590-12421 GCA_964602505.1 uncultured Burkholderiaceae bacterium | reverse complement strand
GCTGGTCATGCCCAGCTCCAGCTCCAGCGGCTCGATGAAGGTGTTGACCATGTCGAGCACCAGGCCGCGGCACCGCTCGCGCACGAAGGCGGCGATCTCGGTATTCACCAGGGTGGTGAAGACGATCGGGCGCTTGCCTTCCACCTCCAGCGCGTGGTTGATCGCCTGCACAGCCTGGTGCGCCTTGTCCAGTGTGTCGATGAAGGGCAGGCGGATGCGCCTGGGTGCGATCTCAAACTGCGCAAGGATGGAATTGCCAAAGGTCTCGGCGGTGATGCCGGTGCCGTCGGAGAGGTAGAAGACGCTGCGGTTGGCCATGGGCTTTTTACAATGCGGCTCATTATGTGGCGCGCCCAGACCCAGCCCCAACCACAACGCGAAACGCGGGGTGTTGGCATGTCCGAACAGGTTTTTTCACCATCCGGAGCTTTCCCATGTCCACCCTGTTCGAGGCGACCGCCCTGGTCGTACCGTTTGAGAACCTGAGAATGACTGATGTCGAGGCGGTCGGCGGCAAGAATGCCAGCCTCGGCGAAATGATCTCCCAGCTGCCGCAGGGCGTGAGGGTGCCCACCGGGTTTGCCACCACGGCCCATGCCTTCAGGCAGTTTCTGGCACATGACGGTCTGGCCGACCGCATCAACGCCAAGCTGAAGGCCTTGAACACCGAGGATGTGCGAGCCTTGGCGCAGACGGGGGCGGAGATCCGGGCCATGGTGGAGGCGCAGCCCTTTCCGGCCGATCTGGAAGCCGCCATGCGCGAGGCCTTCGGCCGGCTGAACGGTGGCGCCACAGACGCGAGCTACGCGGTGCGCTCGTCGGCCACCGCAGAAGACCTGCCCGACGCCAGCTTCGCCGGCCAGCAGGAAACCTTTTTGAACGTGGTGGGGTTTGACGCCATCCTGCACAAATGCAAGGAGGTGTTCGCGAGCCTCTACAACGACCGGGCCATCAGCTATCGGGTGCACAAAGGCTTCGCCCACGCAGACGTGGCCCTGTCGGCGGGTATCCAGCGGATGGTGCGCTCCGACCGGGGGGCCGCAGGGGTGATGTTCACCATGGACACCGAATCTGGCTTCAAGGACGTGGTGTTCATCACAGCCAGTTATGGCCTGGGAGAAACGGTGGTGCAGGGCGCTGTCAACCCGGATGAGTTCTATGTGCACAAGCCCATGCTTCGCGCGGGCAAGCGGGCGCTGATTCGCCGTGCCCTGGGCAGCAAGCTGGTGCAGATGGAGTTTGCAAGCCCCGAGGAGAAGGCGGCAACCGGCAGGCTGGTGAAAACCACCGACGTGCCTGCTGAGCAGCGCAACCGCTACTGCCTGGACGACGCTGATGTGGAGCAGCTCGCGCGGTATGCCTTGGTGATCGAGGCGCACTATGGGCGCCCCATGGACATCGAGTGGGGCAAGGACGGCATCGACGGGCAGCTCTACATCCTGCAGGCCCGGCCGGAAACCGTGAAGAGCCAGGCCGATGGCAAGGTGGAACAGAAGTACAAGCTGGTCGGCAAGGGCGCGGTACTGGCCGAGGGGCGTGCCATCGGACAGAAGATCGGTACCGGGGCCGTTCGGCTGGTCAGCGACATCAGCCAGATGGACACCGTACAGCCGGGCGATGTGCTGGTGACCGACATGACCGACCCGAACTGGGAGCCGGTGATGAAGCGGGCGGCTGCCATCGTGACCAACCGGGGCGGGCGCACCTGCCATGCGGCCATCATCGCCCGCGAACTGGGCATTCCCGCTGTGGTGGGCTGCGGCGATGCCACCGATCTGCTCAAGACGGGTACCCTGGTCACCGTGAGTTGCGCTGAGGGGGACACAGGGTACATCTACGACGGCCTGCTCGAGACCGAGGTGACTGAGGTCAAGCGCGGCGAAATGCCCGCCATCGGCACCAAGATCATGATGAATGTGGGTAACCCCCAGCTGGCGTTTGACTTCTGCCAGATGCCCAACGAGGGCGTGGGTCTGGCCCGGCTGGAGTTCATCATCAACAACAACATTGGTGTCCACCCAAAGGCCATCCTCGACTACCCCAGCATCGACGCGGATCTCAAGAAGGCTGTGGAGTCTGTGGCCCGAGGCCATGCCAGCCCCCGCGCCTTCTATGTGGACAAGGTGGCCGAGGGTGTGGCCACCATCGCGGCGGCCTTCTGGCCCAAGCCAGTGATCGTGCGGCTCTCTGACTTCAAGAGCAACGAGTACCGCAAACTCATTGGCGGCAGCCGTTATGAGCCGGAAGAAGAGAACCCGATGCTGGGCTTTCGCGGCGCTGCGCGCTACCTGAGTGCTGACTTTGCCGAGGCCTTTGCCATGGAGTGCCAAGCCATCAAACGGGTGCGTGACGAGATGGGGCTGACCAACGTGCAGGTGATGGTGCCTTTTGTGCGTACCCTGGGCCAGGCCGAGCGGGTGACCAGTCTGTTGGCCAAGCACGGCCTGGCCAGGGGCAGCAACGAGCTGAAGCACATCATGATGTGCGAGGTGCCCAGCAACGCTGTGTTGGCCGACGAGTTTCTGCAATACTTTGACGGCTTCTCGATTGGCTCGAACGATCTGACCCAGCTCACCCTCGGGCTTGACCGCGACTCGGGTCTGGAGTTGCTGGCCGCCGACTTCGACGAGCGGGATCCTGCCGTCAAGGCGATGCTGGCCAAGGCCATTGCTGCCTGCAAGGCCCAGGGCAAGTACGTCGGCATTTGCGGGCAGGGGCCGAGCGACCACCCAGACTTTGCAGTTTGGCTGGCGGAGCAGGGCATTTCGTCCATCTCGTTGAACCCGGATACGGTGGTTGCCACCTGGCAGCACCTGGCGCAGGGTTGAGGCAGACCTGCTGCGGGAACTGAGCCGACCTTTCCCAGACCTGCCATAATCACGGGTTCGCCTTGCTCCACCGGGTTTGACGCCCTGGGGAGCATTCCCACAAGGACGACCTCAAGGAGAGTTCATGCGTCATTACGAAATCGTGCTCATGATCCACCCGGATCAGAGCGAACAAGTCTCGGCCATGGTCGAGCGCTACAAGAGCATCGTCACCGCTTCGGGTGGCAAGGTGCATCGGCACGAGGACTGGGGCCGTCGTCAGATGGCTTTCCAGATCCAGAAGCTCAGCAAGGCCCACTACGTATGCCTCAACGTGGAGTGCGGCGAAGCCGTGATGGCCGAGCTGGAGCACGCCTTCAAGTTCAACGACGCCGTGCTGCGTCACCTGACGGTGCGTCGTCCCGGTGCCGACACCGCGCCCTCCGCGATGATGAAGCAAGTGGAGCGCGAGGAAGCCCGCAAGGCCCAACAGGAGTTTGCAGCCTGACAGGTGTGAACCAGGTGGTGCTGGACGGTTTGGTCGTCGAGCGCCGTGCCCTGCGCTACACCCCAGCGGGCATTCCCGCCCTGGATTTCGTGGTCGCCCACGAGTCCACCCAGACCGAAACCGTCACGATGGCGGTGTCAGGCGGCAGGCAGCAGGGACAGCGCATTTCGTTGCAACTGAGTGCAGTGGCCTTCGGGCCGCTGGCGGCACAGATCAACGAAGCCAGTCTGGACAGCCGATGGACCTTTGAGGGCCATCTGGCAGCCAAGCCGGCCCGGGCGGGCGTGACGAGCAAAGCGGTTCGTCTGCTGGTGCAGACCGCCCGGCGCACAGACACCTGACACCCATGCAAGACTGCATCACGGTTTCAACGATTTCAAACGGAGCCCAACATGGCATTTCGTCCCAAAGGCAAGTTCGACAAGAGCAAACTGAAGAAGCGCAACAACCAGTCGCTGCTGTTCAAGCGCAAGCGCTTCTGCCGCTTCACGGTGACCGGCGTCAAGGAGATTGACT
>CAZRRW010000057.1:3794-8538 GCA_964602505.1 uncultured Burkholderiaceae bacterium | reverse complement strand
ACGCCTGCCCGGTTGACTGGCACCCGTGCCATCTTCCAGCGTCAGCTCACGGTGGCCATCAAGCGCGCCCGTTTCCTTGGTCTGCTGCCCTACAGCGACCTGCACCGCCAGTAAGGAGGCCACATCATGCAAGTCATCCTGCTGGAGAAAGTGATCAACCTTGGTGTCCTGGGCGACGTGGTCAAGGTCAAGGACGGTTACGCACGAAACTTCCTGATTCCCCAAGGGCATGCGCGACGTGCCACAGAGGCGGCGATCAAGGAGTTCGAGGCGCGTCGCGCCGAACTGGAGAAGGCGGCTGCCGCCAAGCTGGCCGAAGCACAAGCCGCCAGTGAGAAGCTGGTTGGCACCCGGGTGCAAATCACCCAGAAGGCCGGGGTCGATGGCCGTCTGTTCGGGTCGGTCACCAACTACGACATCGCCGAAGCCCTGCAGAAGCTGGGTCACAAGGTGACCAAGGCCCAGGTTCGCATGCCCCTGGGCCCCATCAAGACCGTGAGCGAATCCACCGTGACGGTGGCCTTGCACACCGACGTGACGGCCGAGGTGACTGTGGTGGTGTTGGGCGAGACTGCCTGATCAGCGCCTCCAGTGACGCTAAAAGGCCCGGTAACCCGGGCCTTTTTCATGATCGGACGGCTCCTGATGACCGTCAGATCAGAAGCGGATGCCCGACGTGTTGGTAGCCGGCGCGACCTGCGACTCCGACGAGCTGGGCCCCAGGCCAGCGCTGCCACGTCGTGTGATGCTCGGCTCGGGCGGTTTGTTGGTTGTTCCAGCAGCATCGGTGGCGGCATCGCCGGGGTTGTCGGTGCGTGCGGCCACGCGTGAGGCCGACTCCGTGCGAGCAACAAGCGGTGCAGGCGGCGGATTCTGGTAGCTTGCGGGCAGACGGGACGTGGCTGGGTAGCCCGCAGCATTCAAGTAGCCACTCCACTCCACAGACTCAAATCCCGAGATCATCTGACTGCCGATCCGCATGGCGGGGACTGCCTGATCCCGGCTGATGGCCGCGAACGCACGCTGATCAGCCTCCGAGTCAACGGTACGCTCGGTAAAGGGAACGCCCCGTTGTCTGAGTAGGTTGCGGGCCTCTGCGCAGGCGCCGCACTTGCTCGTGGTGTACAGGGTCACTGGAAACTGCTGGACGAGCCGTTGCAGATCGAAGGGCAGATTGCCTGCTCCCAACGCCCCACTGGATGCCCCGCGCAATGGGTCGACTCGAACATTGGATTCGATTGGAGGTCGATCTGTGAACGTCACGCGGCCGTCAGGCCCTACCACCCGATACTGTGCCCAGGCGCTACTGGCGCAGGCGAGCAGCCACAGGCCGACTGCCAGGAGCCTGGTTGCAAGGGTCCGTTGAACCACATGTCGCATGTTGGGTCGACTCTCCACACGGCGAACCGCGCATTGCAGATGCTACTGCCATCGCTTCAAGCCATCATGCCCTGATGACGTAACAACGCACCGATTGTGGGTTCCCTGCCACGAAAGGCCACAAAGCTTTCAAGTGCTCGCCGGGCGCCGCCAGCTTCCAGGATGGCCTCGCGGTAGCGCCGTCCAACGGCCGGGTTGAGTGGGCTGCCGTCCAGGCGCTGCTCTTCAAACGCGGCATAGGCGTCTGCACTGAGCACCTCGGCCCACTTGTAGCTGTAGTAACCAGCGGCATAGCCACCAGCGAAGATGTGGCTGAAGCTGTGCGGCATTCGGTTGAAGGCCGGGGGCTTCATCACGCTCACCTCGTCGCGCACGTGGCGCAGCAAGGCCAGCACGTCATCGGCCGATCCGGCCGTGTCTGGATCAAACCCGCTATGCAGCAGCATGTCGAACAGGGCGAACTCCACCTGATGCAGGGTGGCGAGCCCCGCCTGGAAGTTCTTGGCTGCCAGCATCTTGTCGAAGAGGGGGCGTGGCAGTGGTTCACCGGTGTCGAGATGGCGAGTCATGTGCCTGACGACATCCCATTCCCAGCAGAAGTTCTCCATGAACTGGCTCGGCAGCTCCACCGCATCCCATTCCACCCCGCTGATGCCAGATACGCCCAGGTCGGACACTTGGGTCAGCATGTGATGCAGGCCGTGGCCTGATTCGTGGAAGAGGGTGATCACGTCGTCGTGGGTCAAGGTGGCTGGCTTACCCCCTACGCCCTCGCTCGCGTTGCACACCAGGTGCGCCACCGGGGTTTGCAAGTCGCCGGTGTCAGGCCGCCGCCAGCGTGAGCGCACATCGTCCATCCAGGCGCCTGGCCGCTTGCCCGGGCGGGCATGAGGGTCGAGGTAGAAGTACGCCAGCACCTCCGGCTTGGCGTCCACTGCCACGTGGCCGCTGTGGGCCTGCTGCACCGAACGCTCGATCTGGAACAGCTTGACGCTGGGGTGCCATATCTGCAGCGGCCTTGAGCCCGACCCCACCTCTCGGATCCGAACCTCGAACAGGGTCTCGATGATCTTGAACAGGCCCGCCAGGACAGCAGGCTCTGTGAAGTACTGCTTGACTTCGGTTTCGCTGAACGCGTAGCGCGCCTCGCGCAGCTTCTCGCTGGCGTAGGCGACATCCCAGGCCTCCAGGTCATCCAGGTCGAGATGCCGCCGGGCAAACTCGCGCAGCTCGGCCAAGTCGCGCTCGGCATGGGGCCTCGCCCTGGCCGCCAGATCGCGCAGAAAGGCGATCACCTGGGCAGGGGACTGCGCCATCTTGGTCACCAGAGACACCTCGGCATAGTTGGCGTAGCCCAGCAAGCGGGCCTCTTCGGCCCGCAGCCGCAAGGTCTCCAGCAGGATGGCCGAGTTGTCCAGCGCGGGGTCATTGCTCACCCCGCTGGCCGCCACGTCAGGGTGGTTCAGCCCGCTGGCCCGCGTGGCGTACGCGGTGTAGAGCCGCCTTCGCAAGGCGCGGTCCTTGGCGTACTGCATCACTGGCAGGTAGCTTGGGGCATGCAGGGTGAGTTTGTGGCCGGGCTTGCCATCCTTCTGTGCAGCAGCACGGGCAGCGGCTTTGGCGTCGTCCGGCACGCCGGTCATCTCAGCGTCTGAGGCGAAGTAAGCAAACTGGTCGGTGGCGTCCATCACGTGTTCGCTGAACTGCTGTGCCAACGCGGCCAGACGTTCCTGAATTTGCGCGAACCGCCTTTTCTCCAGGGCTGGCAGTTCAGCCCCGCTCAGCACAAAGCTTCGCAACGAGTCAGCTAGCGCCTTGTGCCGCGCCGGGGTCAGTTGCGGGCCTTGTGCGCTCTGGACCGCCTTGTACTTGGCATAGAGGGCCTCATCCTGTCCCAAGGCTGTCCAGAACTCGGTCACCTTGGGCAGCATGTCGGTGTAGACGGCACGGAGCTCGGGCGTGTCAGCGACCGAATTCAGATGCCCCACGGCTCCCCAAGCCCGCGACAGCCGCTCGGTGGCCACGTCAAGTGTGGCCGACAAGGCCTCATAGTCAGCTGGCGTTTGCGCCGATGTGGCCTGCTGCAGCGCCCCGCGGGCGGCGCCGAGCAGATGGTCTATGGCGGGGGCGACGTGCTCCGGCCGAATATCGGCAAACCGCGGCAGGCCGCGGAAGTCAAGCAGCGGGTTGTTGGACAGGTCGGCTTCAGTGTTCATGGGCGCCATTTTCGGCGCTCTGGACCGTGTTCATCAGCAGCATGGCAATGGTCATCGGTCCCACGCCTCCTGGCACAGGGGTGAGGTGACCAGCGACCGACCGAACGCCATCGAAATCCACATCGCCGCACAGCTTGCCGGCATTGGGTTCACCCTCTGGGATGCGGTTGATGCCAACATCAATGACCACCGCACCCGGCTTGACCATGTCGGCCCGCAAGGTGTTGGGGCGGCCCACGGCCACCACCACCACGTCGGCCCTTCGGGTGTGATCGGCCAGGTCAGGGGTGCCGCTGTGGCAGATGGTCACGGTTGCGTTGGCGGCCAGCAGCAGCAATGCCATGGGCTTGCCCACCGTGTTGCTGCGCCCAACGACGACCGCGTGTTTGCCTTGAAGTGGAACGCCCGTGCTCTCAATCAGTTTCATGCAGCCCCAGGGGGTGCAGGGCCGAAACCCGGGCAACCCCGCCATCAGCGCCCCGGCACTGGCCACGTGAAAGCCGTCCACGTCCTTGTGCGGCGCGATTGCCTCGATCACCCGGTGCGCGCTGATGTGCCGGGGCAGCGGCATCTGGATCAGGATGCCGTGAATGGCTGGGTCTGCATTGAGTTCGGCAATCCGGGCCAGCAAGTCCGCTTCGCTCAGCGAGGCGTCGAACTTGTCAAAGCTGGAATGGATGCCTGCTTCGGCGCAGGCCTTGACCTTGTTTCGCACGTACACCGCGCTGGCTGGGTCGTCGCCCACCAGGATCACGGCCAGGCCAGGGCGCCGGCCCGCCTCGGCCAATGCCAGGGCACGGGCTGCCACCTCTTCCCGCAGCCGCCTTGCGACGGCCACGCCATCAATGAGTTGTGCGCCCAAGGCCTACTGCGCTTTCGGGGCCGATGCGCCGAGTGCGATCTTCAGCAGGTCGGCCACGGTATTGGCATTCAGCTTCTCCATGATGTTGGCGCGATGCGCCTCCACTGTCTTGATGCTGATGCTTAGGTCGTCGGCGATCTGCTTGTTCAGGCGTCCAGCCACGATGCGCTCGAGCACCTGGCTTTCCCGGGTGGTCAGGCGCGACAGCAGGGCGTCCCGGCTGGCAGCCTGCTGGTGCACCGAGAAGGACTCCCGGGCGTGATCCAGCATCTTCTCGACCACGCTG
>CAZRRW010000057.1:2006-3734 GCA_964602505.1 uncultured Burkholderiaceae bacterium | reverse complement strand
CCCCTTTCTTCATCGTCTCGACCGCCATGGGCACGTCACCGTGCCCGGTGATAAAGACGATGGGCAGTGGGGAGCGCCGCTCGGTGAGCTTGTCCTGCAACTCCAGCCCGCTCATGCCGTTCATGCGGATGTCTGCAATCAGGCAGGCCACCTCTCGGGGGTCGAACCGGGACAGGAAGCTTTCGGCTGAGTCGAAACACTTCACCCGGTAGTTCTTGCCTTCCAGAAGCCACTGCAGCGAATCGCGCACGGCCTCATCGTCGTCCACCACGTAGACGGTGCCTTTCTTGGGAATCAAGCTCATAGGTCTCTCACTGCTTTCTGGGGTGCGTGGCCCTAGCGGGCCATGGCGTCGACCGGGGAGGATTGTGGCTCAAGGTGCTGAGTGTCCAGTTCGGGCAGCCAGAAGGTGAACCGGCAACCCTCCACCTCGTGCGGGTCGGTCGTGCTGGTCAGGTTCTCGGCCTTCATGCGCCCTTGATGGAACTCGATGATGGAGCGGCACAGGTTGAGCCCGATACCCAGGCCTTCGGCCTTGGTGGAGAAGAAGGCTTCAAACAGGCGGCCGAGTACCTCAGGCGGCAGCCCACTGCCGGTGTCAGTGACGCTGAACTGAACCAGCCCCTCGCCGTGCTCACCAGTCACTGGGACGACCTTGAGTTCGACATGGCGGCGCTGGGGCGCCCGCTCCGCGGTGTCAATCGCCTCCGCCGCGTTCTTCAGCAGGTTCAGCAGCACCTGCTCGATCAGGATGGGGTCGGCCTTGATCATCGGCAACTTGCCGGACACATAGCTCGACAGGCGCACCCGCCGCCGCCGAAGCTCAATCTCTGCCAGTTCCATGGCGTTGTCCACGACCCCGCGCACAGCCACGGGCTGCAGATTGGGTTCGCTTTTCTTCACGAAGGCCCGGATGCGCTGGATGATCTGGGCCGCACGCTCCGCCTGACGCTGGGTCTTCTCCAGGGCACCAATCAGGTCGGCCGGACTGGTGTGGCCGCCTTGTACCCGGCTGATCAGCCCGCTGCAGTAGTTGCTGATCGCGCTGAGTGGCTGGTTCAGCTCATGTGCCACCGAAGACGCCATCTCGCCCATGGTCATCAGGCGGCTGGACTGCTGGGCCTTCTCGGCCTGGCGGGCTGCCAGCTCCTGCGCTTCGCGTCGGGCACTGATGTCTGTGGCAATGAGCATCTGCGCCAGGCGCCCATCCACCCAGGCCAGGTAGCGAGACCGCACCTCAAACCATCGGCCCGGTTCGGTCAGAAACACCTCGTGACTGTCACTGCCACCGCCCGTCAGTTCTTCGGTGGGCAAGCCCGCCAGCTCGTCCACCGATTCGTCGAACGGCTCGCTGGGGCCGCTGCCAGTCGGCGGCAGGGCGGGCAGTTCGCCAAACAGGGCGGCGTGGCCCGCAGCGCTGGGGCCAAACCACTGGCGGTACGAGCGGTTGGCGAACAGCAGGTCGTGGCCGCTCAGCGACACCACCGAAACCGCTGCATCCAGGCCTTCGAGAACCTTGGTGAAGCGCTCATGGGCGGCCGTGAGCTCCTCCCGGATCTGCTTGGCCTGGGTGATGTCGGTCATGGACGTCACCCAGCCAGTCTGCCGCCCGCGGCCGTCGACCAGGGCCGACACGTACATGCGTGCATCGAACCGGGAACCATCCTTGCGCATCACCGCCACCTCCACGCCTCCAGGAGGGTTCTTGCCCATCAACTCGTCCTGAAG
>CAZRRW010000057.1:0-1990 GCA_964602505.1 uncultured Burkholderiaceae bacterium | reverse complement strand
TGGTGCTCCTGCACGCGCTCGGGAGGCCAGTAGGGGTAGGGGGGTTTCAGGCCCACCAGCTCATGCTCCAAGAAGCCGGTCATGTTGCAGAAGGCCTGGTTGACGTAGGTGACGCGGCCCTCCAGGTCCATGGCACGCATGCCGGTGAGCATGGAGTTCTCCATTGCGCGGCGGAAATTGGTTTCTGCAATCAGCGCGTCCTGGGTCTGCAGGCTGCGGCGCGTGGCCCGCAGGTTGTTCCACAGCATCCACAGCGTCAGCAGGCTGAGGGCCGCCACCATCCAGAACAGGCCCGACGCCACGAGGCCCCCAGACGTGCGGTAGGCCTGCACGCGCAGCAGCAGGCTGTTGCCCATCGGAGAAACCGGGATGTCGTCCGCACTCGGCCCGGTGGCCGACCCGGGCACCCGGGCGATTGACGTGGCGTTGCTGGCCAGCACCTCGCCCGCGCTGTTGACCAGGGAGACCGCATACCTGGACAGCACTTCCGGGGGCACCATGAAGCGCAGCATGGCGTCCAGCGAGTACTGCACCGCCAGCGAGCCGGAGAAGGTGCTCTTTTCAAACAGGGGGACCTGCAGTTCCACCACAGTGGCGTTGTTGGCGGCCAGATAAGGCCGGGAGTACACCGGCACCCGCAGGTCGCGCACGGCGTCGAAGGCCCAAAGCGTCTCGCTGTCGCGAATGGACTGCCCGGGCTGACGACCGTCGTCGCCCAGGGCGGCGGGCGCGGTCACCACCGAGCGGTAGCGCTTGTCGGCACGGGTCCACGCAATGCTGAGCAGTTCAGGCCGATCTCGCAGAAAGCCGTCTCCCAGACCCACGAAGTCGTCCACGTCGACCTCCCGCAGGCTCACCTCTCGTGCCAGACGCAGCAACTGCTCCTGCGCCTCGACGGCCTGCAGACGGATGCGTTGTTGCGCCCACTGGGCATCACGCCGCAGGGTCTCGCGTTCGCGCAACTGTTCCTGGCCGTTGAGGTAATAGAACACGGCCACGATGGCGCCGAAGAACAGCAGCACCGACAGCAAAGGGCCGAGCAGACCCACCCGCTCACGCCGGGAGATCTGGCGCCACGCACGCCAACGCCACAGCGGCGGCCGCGCGCTGGCGCCATGGGTCTCGGGGTGCAGGGCTTCAGTCATGCCAATGTGTTCACGCGCCGGATTGTCTCAGTGGGGCGGGTTGAGGCGGGACGCCTGAGCGAGGCCCTGAATTGATCCAACGTGATTTCATAGTAAGAAATCAATTGGCACTATTTGAAAAATGAGATTTCTGTGCGAGACTAGAGCCGCAGTTCTAAATCACGCGGATCAAGCGCTGGGGCTTGGCCGCACTTCAGGAGACCAAGATGCCCGCACTCCCCCACGATGCCTCCCTGTTGGGGCTAGCCGCCAACGACGCTGATGCCGCCGAGACCCGCGAATGGCTGGACGCGCTGGGCGCCGTCATTGCTAACTCGGGTGACGAGCGCGCGCACTTTCTGCTGGAGCAGTTGCTGGAGGAGGCTCGTCAGCACGGCATCGACATGCCCTTCTCGGCCACCACCGGCTACGTCAACACCATTGAGCCCGACGACGAAGAGCGCAACCCCGGCAATGTGGAGATCGAAGAACGGCTGCGCAGTGCGATGCGCTGGAACGCCATGGCCATGGTGGTCAAGGCCAACCGGCTCAATCCAGAGGACGGTGGAGACCTGGGTGGACACATCAGTTCCTTTGCCTCGCTGGCCACCATGTTTGGTGCCGGCTTCAACCACTTCTGGCATGCCGCCACGCCCGATCACGGGGGTGATCTGCTCTACATCCAGGGCCACTCCAGCCCCGGCATCTATGCCCGCGCGTACCTGGAGGGGCGCCTGACCGAGGAACAGTTGCTCAACTTCCGTCAAGAGGTCAACGGCAAGGGCTTGTCGAGCTATCCGCACCCCAAGCTGATGCCAGAGTTCTGGCAGTTTCCTACGGTGTCGATGGGCCTGGGGCCACTGATG
>CAZRRW010000056.1:8663-12455 GCA_964602505.1 uncultured Burkholderiaceae bacterium | reverse complement strand
GGCAACAAGGTGATGGGCTTCTACTCGCAGCTGCACCACGCAGCAGTGGACGGGCAGGCCGCCGTGGCGCTGGCGCAGATCATCCTGGACCTGACGCCCGAGCCGCGCGAGATCGCCCCTGGCGAGAAGCGCCCCCGCAAGGCCAACCTCAGCATGGCCGACATGCTGAGCGGCATCGTGGTCAACCAGATCGAGCAATACCGCAAGCTGGCCCGGGCGCTGCCCTCGGCCGTGGGCACCTTGTCCAGCGTGCTGTCCGAGACCGCGGTAAAGACTGCGGGCGGCATGATCCAGGGCGACCCCACCGTCAGCAATGTCAGCCTGGCGCCGCGCACCGCCTTCAATGCCACGCTCACGGCGCCGCGCGCCTTTGCCACAGCCAGCATCCCCATGGCGGACATCAAGGCCACTGGCAAGGCCCTTGGGGCCACGGTCAATGACATCGTGCTGGCCGTCACCAGCGGTGCCTTGCGCCGCTACCTCAAGGCGCACAAGGCGCTGCCCGGCAAGCCGCTGATTGCAGCGGTGCCCATCAGCCTGCGAGAAAAGGGCGACACCAGCGCCAGCAACCAGGCCAGCATGACCCTGGTGAGTCTGGGCACCCACATTGCCCAGCCTGCCAAGCGCATGGCGCATATCCAGGAGGCCACCGGCGCCATGAAGAACCTGGTGAGCAATGTGAAGAGCCTCATGCCCACCGACTTTCCCACCCTGGGTGTGCCCTGGCTGATGAGCGGCGCGGCCAAGCTCTATGGCAAGACCCGCGCGGCCGACCGCATCCCGCAGATGGCCAACCTAGTCATCTCCAACGTGCCCGGCCCAGCCACCGCGCTGTACCTGGCAGGCGGCAAGATGCTGTGCAACTACCCCACCTCCATCGTGGTGCATGGCGTGGGGCTCAACCTCACGGTGCAGAGCTACAACGGCCGCATGGACTTTGGCTTCATGGCTGCGGCCGACGCCATGCCCGACGTGCGTGCCTTGGCCGACGCGGTGGACGAGGCCTGGGCCGAGGTGCAAGCCCTGGCAGCACCGGTCAAGCCCACGGCCAAGGCCCAAGCGAAGGCCAAGGCGCCGTCCAGGGTGCCAGGCAAGGGGCCGGATAAAGCGCCGGGCAAGAGCAGGGCGACTGCAGCGAAGGCGGTGTCACCCAAGGGACGCGCGGTAGAGGCAACGCCCCAGAAAGGGCGGGCATCCCCTCAAACCCGCAAGCCAAGTGGGGCCAAGACGACTAGCATTCGCGCCAGTTCCACCACGAGCCGCAGGTAGTCTGACTGCAGGCCCACATGTCCAACATGCCCTTCACGTCGCTCCCGTCCATCTTGTCTCGCAAAGCCTCTTCCAAACCGTCCCGCCCCGCCCCTGCGGCGCAGCCACCCCAAGCAAACCCCGACGCCGAAGGCCCACCCTGGCCCAACGGCAGCGTAAAGGCACCCAACGCCCTGTTGATGGCCCTGGAGGCGCGGGCCCCCTGGGAGTACGCGGCCATGTGGGCCGCCACCCCCTGGCTGGCCAAGGCGCCCCGTGGCGACGGCCACCCGGTGCTGGTGCTGCCCGGCCTGGGCGCAAACGATTTCTCCACCATCCCGCTGCGCAACTACCTGGCCGAGCGCGGCTACCGGCCCAGCCCTTGGCACTTTGGCATGAACCTGGGCGCCCGTACCGGGGTGATGCGTGGCTGTGTGGAGCATGTGCGCGAGCTGTACGAGGCCCACGGCCAGCGCGTCAGCCTGGTGGGCTGGAGCCTGGGCGGCATCTACGCCCGGGAGATTGCCAAGGAGGTGCCGCAGATGACCCGCTGCGTCATCACCCTGGGCACGCCCTTCACCGGGCCGGCCAACGCCACCAACGCCCGCCGCTTCTACGAGGCCGTCAGCGGCCACCGCACCGACGACCCGCACATGCGCGCCCGCATCCGCCAGGCGCCGCCGGTGCCCACCACTTCCATCTACAGCAAGACGGATGGCGTGGTGGCCTGGCAGTGCTCCATCAACCCTGACTCGCCGCTGGCCGAGAACGTCGAGGTGCAGGCCAGCCACATTGGCCTGGGCTTCAACCCCATGGTCCTGTATGTGGTGGCCGAGCGTCTGGCCCAGCCCGCCGACCCTGGGCGCTGGCGCAAGTTTGAAGCCAGCGGCCTGCAGCGCTGGCTTTACCGCACCGGCACCGCTTTCGAGGCGCCGCACTTCCGCATGGCACCCGGTGCGGCCTGATCGCCGCATGCCGCTGGGCGTGTCATGAAGCTGGGAGCGAACGGCCTCCAGATGGAGGTGGAGGTGCACGGCCCGTCCGACGGCGTGCCGCTCGTCCTCATCATGGGCCTGGGCATGCAGCTGGTGGCCTGGCAGCCCGGTTTTGTCAATCAGCTGGTGGCCCGGGGCTTTCGGGTGGTGCGCTTTGACAACCGGGACGCCGGGCTCTCCCAGGGCTTTGACCACCTGGGCAGCCCCAACCTAGTGTGGGCCGGGCTGAAAGCCGCCTTTGGCGCCCCCATCACCCCGCCGTACACCCTGGCCGACATGGCGGCCGACACGGTGGGCGTCATGGACGCCCTGGGCATTGGGGCGGCGCATGTGTGCGGCGCGTCCATGGGCGGCATGATCGCCCAGCGCCTGGCGCTGGCCGCGCCCAGCCGGGTGAACAGCCTGACCTTGGTGATGACCAGCAGCGGGGCCCGCGGCCTGCCCGGGCCGGCGCCGCATGTGCGCAAGGCCTTGCTGTCGCGCCCGCCAGCCCATCAGCCTGACGCCGCAGTGGCCCACCTGTGCAACACCCTGAAGCTGATTGGCAGCCCGGCCTACCCGGTGGATGACGCCGCCCTGCGCGAGCGGGTGGGCGCTTCGGTGCGGCGGGCCTACCGCCCGGCGGGCACCGCGCGGCAGCTGGTGGCGGTGGCGGCCGACTCAGGCCCGCAGGGCAGGGCGGGTTTGCTGGGGCAGATCCAATGCCCGGTGCAGATCGTCCATGGCGAGGCCGACCCCTTGGTGCCAGTGGCCGCGGCGCACGACCTGAAGCAGCGCATGCCCCACGCCGGGGTGGACGTGATTGCCGGCATGGGCCACGACCTGCCAGAACCGCTGTGGCCGCGGCTGGTGGCCAACATCGTCACCGCAGCGGGCCAACAGCGGTCTTGATTTGATGAATTTCTGATAATTTGGCGCACTTCCGTTCAATATAAGTCACTGAATATAATTAATCTAGTCAGGCCTTAGCGCCCGTATTCATTGAACCCTTGCGGATTTTCTACCATCTCGGTCTAGCCTTGCATATTGCCCGGGCGCTCAGATGAGCCTGGCCAGGGTGGGCGCGTGGCGGCGCAGGGCCACCTGGCTGTCCACCTCCGTCATGAAGCGGAAGTCGGCAAACTCAAACCCAGGGGCCACCAGGCAGGTGACGAGTGAGTAGGCCCCCGCCTCGGTGCTGCCTGGCTCGGCCGCCTGCCATACCCCCGCCGGGATGACGGCTTGGGGCCTGGGGCTGCCGCCCAAGGGGGCGGAGGAGTCCAGGGTCAGCGGCCCCAGCGTGTCGGTGCCGGCCTGGCGCGCGGCCTCGTCAAACCGGTGCAGGCGCAGGGGCGCGCCTTCCAGCCAGACCCACACCTCGTCGCTGGCCACCGCATGCCAGCGGCTGACCTGCCCGGCCTGAAGCAGAAAGTAGATGGACGTGAGGGTGGCACGGGTGGCGCCAGGCGTGCGCCGCAGCGCTGGCGGGTCGTTTGGCTGGCAGGTGTGGGCCGAGCGGTAGATCTCGCGGTACCAGCCGCCCTCGGGGTGGGGCTGCAGGCCCAGGTGG
>CAZRRW010000056.1:4626-8653 GCA_964602505.1 uncultured Burkholderiaceae bacterium | reverse complement strand
TTGCTGGGCTCGGGAGGGTGGGGCAGGTGGGGCAGGCGTTGGGCTCATGGGCTCAGGATAATTTGTGCATGGTGACGGACATGGCCTCGACCCAAGCCGCGGCCGCAGAGGTGGCCCACAGTCAACAGCCCGACCCCTGGCGGCTGTGCGTGGCGCCCATGATGGACTGGACCGACCGGCACTGCCGCTACTTTCACCGCCTGCTGTCGCCCGACGCGCGCCTGTACACCGAGATGGTGACCACCGGCGCACTGCTGCATGGGGACGTGCCTCGCCACCTGGACTTTGACCCCGCCGAGCACCCGGTGGCCCTGCAACTGGGGGGCAGCGAACCGGCCGACTTGGCCCAGGCCGCCCGCCTGGGGCAACAGTGGGGGTACGACGAGATCAACCTCAACTGCGGCTGCCCCAGCGAAAGGGTGCAGCGCGGGGCCTTTGGCGCCTGCCTGATGGCGGAGCCCGCACTGGTCCGTGATGGCGTGAAGGCCATGGTAGACGCGGTGGGTGGGGCCATCCCGGTGACGGTGAAGCACCGCAT
Organism: uncultured Burkholderiaceae bacterium; assembly: GCA_964602505.1. Taxonomy (GTDB): domain Bacteria; phylum Pseudomonadota; class Gammaproteobacteria; order Burkholderiales; family Burkholderiaceae_C; genus CAZRRW01. Next base: position 8,115 of record CAZRRW010000056.1, on the reverse strand, counting down.
CGGCATTGACCAGAGCGAGAGCTACGCCTTTGTGCGTGACTTTGTGGGCACGGTGGCCCAGGGCGGGTGCACGGTGTTCATCGTCCATGCCCGCAATGCCTGGCTGAAGGGGCTGAGCCCCAAGGAGAACCGCGAGGTGCCACCGTTGCGGTACGACGTGGTCCGGCAGCTCAAGCGCGACTTCCCGGCCTTCACCTTCGTGCTCAACGGCGGGCTGCGCACGGTGCACGAGCTGCAGGCCGCGTTTGAGGGGGACACGCCCCTGGACGGCGTCAAGGGCGCGGCAAACATGCCGCCGCTCGACGGCGTCATGGTGGGCCGCGAGGCCTATCACCACCCCTACCAGCTCACGGTGTGGCAGCGGGCGCTTTTTGCCCGGGGCGTGACCCGTGCCGGGGGCCACTGGCAGGCACCCGAGCGCGACGCGGTGGAAGCCGCGATGGCGGCCTATGCCGAGCGCATGATTGCGGCCTCTGCGGGGCACCGGCACGCCTTGCAGTGGCCTGGCATCACCCGCCACATGATGGGCTTGCACAACGGCATGCCGGGTGCGCGGCTATGGCGGCAGGTGCTCAGCGACCACCGCCTGCGCGACCAGCCCCTGGCCGAGGTGCTGGCCCGGGCTGCGGCTGCCCGCAGGCGCAGCCGGGCGGGTGAGGCGATGGACGAACTGACCTTGGACTGAAAACTTCCGCCGGTCAGAAGATCTGCCACCAGCTACGGGCGGCAGGCGGCCCCCCGGTGAGCCAGGGGCTGTTCGGGAAGTTGAGCTTCAGCACGCGCAAGGCGTCGTCGCGCAGCTGGGGCATCTGCAGCGCCTCGTAGGCGCGTGCCAGGATGCTCAGCGCCTCTTCGTTGGCTGGGGCGTTCTGGTAATCGATCATCGACTGCTGCGCCCGGTTGACCGCTGCCACATACGCCCCGCGGCTGAGGTAGTAACGGGCCACGTGCACCTCGTAAGCAGCCAGCGAATTGATGATGTAGCCCATGCGCAGCCGCGCATCGGCCGCGTAGCGCGACTCGGGAAAGCGCTCGACCAGCTGCTTGAAGGCACCGAAAGATTCCTTGGCCGCACGCTGGTCGCGTTCTGACAGATCCACCTGGGCCCAGCTGCCAAGAAAGCCCAGGTTGTCGTTGAAGGAGATGACGCCACGCAGATACAGCGCGTAGTCGGTGGCAGGGTGCAGTGGGTAGGTGCGCTGGAAGCGTTCGATGGTGGCAATGGCCAGTGCGCGGTCGCCAACGCGGTACTGCGCATAGGCCAGCTCCAGCTGGGCCTGTTGTGCCAGGATGGTGCCCGCCGCGCGGCCCTCCAGCCGTTCAAACAGCCGGATGGCGCGGTCGTAGGCGCCGCTGTTGAGCTCGTTCTTCGCCTCGGCATACAGGCGGTTCGGGCTCATGTTGTTGACGTCGTTGCTGTTCGGGCCCGAGCTGCAGGCAGACAGCAGGGCTACCATGCACGCGGCCAAGGCAGACGTCAGGCGGGCGTTAGTCATGTACAAGCGGCGAAATTGATGCATCACGGGCGGGAGAGTTTAGCGGCGCAGGCCTTCGATGAAGAAGGCGAGGCCCCTGCGTCCGGCGCCGACACGCGGGCCTGGACGGTGGGTGTGTCCGACGCGGGCGAGCGGCTGGACAAGCGCCTTGCGCACTGGCTGCCCGAGTTCTCCCGCTCGCACACCCAGTGGCTGCTGGCCGAAGGCGCGGTTCGGCTGGACGCTGCCGTGCTGGGCCGACGCGATGCGTCTCGCCGCCTGCGCCTGGGCCAGCAGGTGCAAGCCGAGCTTCGGCTGCCCCAAAGTGCTGCCGCCTATGTGCCCGAGCCGATGGCCTTGGAGGTGCTGCACGAAGACGCGGACCTGCTGGTTCTCCACAAGCCCGCCGGGCTGGTGGTGCACCCGGGCGCGGGCAACTGGCGCGGGACCTTGCTCAACGGCCTGCTGCACCGGTATGCGCCCGAGCGCTGCGGCCCGGGCATCACCCCGGCACTCAACCTGCCGCGGGCCGGCATCGTGCACCGGCTCGACAAGGACACGAGCGGCCTGATGCTGTTGGCCCGAAGTGCCGCGGCCGTCGCGGCCCTGGTGTCGGCCATTGCCGCCCGGGCAGTGTCCAGGGAGTACCTGGCGCTGGCCGATGGCCGGGTGAACGTGCCCGAGGCCACCAGTGGCGAATGGCGCACGGTGGACACGCCGATGGGCCGCGACCCGCTCAACCGGGTGCGCATGGCCGTGCTGCCTGAGGGGCATGGGGGGGCCAAGTCGGCACGAACCCTGTTCCAGCGCCTGGGCATCGCTGTGTCTGAGCAGGACCAAGCCCACACCCTGCTGCGTTGCAGGCTGGAGACCGGGCGGACCCACCAGATCCGGGTGCACCTGGCCCACCTGGGCCACCCCATCACCGGCGACGCGATCTACGGCCGGTTGAGCCCGCTCATTGCCCGGCAAGCCTTGCACGCCCATCGCCTGGCACTGGCTCACCCCACCCAGGGCACTGCGCTGCGTTTCGAGGCCATGCCGCCCGCAGATTTTCAGGCGGCTTTGGCGGCGGCCGGGCTGGCCCATGCGCTTCACTACAATGAGCCGTGAATTTGAAAGGGTGGAGCGTCTGAACGGGGAATGCCGCAGACCCACCGAATGTCCCGGTTGCCCGTGACGCCTACCTTGGGCGCTGGCTGCCGGCACCGCCTGTCACGGCAGGCCGCGCCTGGATCAGGCGCCCCACGTCAGAGTGTTGTCCATGCAAACCCAGGATGCCAAACGCATTCTTGAAACCGCGCTGATCTGCGCCCAGCAACCACTCACGGTGCGGGACATGCAGACCTTGTTTGCCGACGAGGTCGGCACGGACACCGTTCGCGCCCTGCTTGACGAACTGAGCGCAGACTGGCGCGACCGTGGCGTGGAACTGTGCGGGGTGGCTAGCGGCTGGCGCTTCCAGAGCAAGCCCGAGATGCGGCCCTACCTGGACCGCCTGAACCCGGAGAAGCCACCCAAGTACACCCGCGCCACTCTCGAAACCCTGGCCATCATTGCCTACCGGCAGCCAGTCACCCGCGGTGACATCGAGGACATTCGTGGCGTCACGATCAACAGCCTGATCCTCAAGCAGCTTGAGGATCGGGGCTGGGTGGAAGTCATTGGCCACCGTGAGTCGGTGGGCCGCCCGGCCTTGTTTGCCACCACACGGCAGTTCCTGGACGACCTGGGCCTGCAGAGTCTGGAGGAGTTGCCCTACCTCGAAACGACCGGCGCGGTTCAGGAGATGGCCCAGGCCATTGAGTCGGCGGGCCAGGCTGCTGGTGAGAGCGCTGCCTTGCCGCTGGCCTTGGAGGCGCACGATCCGCCGAGCGATGGCCTCGCGTCGCAGCCCACCATGACACCCGGCATCGAATCCCCAACTGCACCGACACCCGGCGCTTGAAGCACACCATGTCAGACACCCATTCCCCCAATCCACCCGAGCTTGAGGCCTCCGCCCCAGGGGCCG
>CAZRRW010000056.1:0-4586 GCA_964602505.1 uncultured Burkholderiaceae bacterium | reverse complement strand
CGGCCGGTCCGCGCAAGCGTCGGCGTCGGCGGCGGCGGCGCGGCAAAGGCGCTGCCTTGCGGGATGGCAGTGATCGCCCGGAAACCGCCTTCGCCGACGATGAGGACGACGAGGCAGACGACACCGACGGCGGCGACGAATGTGTTGCCGAGGCCGTTGAGCCCGACGAGCCGATCGTCGGGCTGAGTTTTGACGACGTGGTGGGCGGAGCGATCGATGAGGATGAGGCGCCGCCAGCCACCGAAGAGCCCGTCAAGCGGGTGTTGCGCCCAGCCCCCGAGCAGCCCAAGCTGCACAAGGTGCTGGCCCAGGCGGGCCTGGGGTCACGCCTTGAGATGGAGCAGTTCATCCAGGACGGCATGGTCACGGTCAATGGTGAGACGGCCCACCTGGGGCAGCGGGTGCAGTTTGGCGATGTGGTGAAGCTGGACGGCAAGGTGGTGCGCCTGCGCATCCGTCCCCCAGCACCGAGGGTGCTGGCTTATCACAAGCCCGCTGGCGAGATCGTCACGAGGGATGACCCCGAGAACCGGCCCACGGTGTTCCGCAAGCTGCCCCGGCTGCCGCAGGGCAAGTGGCAGGCGGTGGGGCGGCTGGACCTGAACACCGAGGGTCTGCTGCTGTTCACCAACTCTGGTGAGCTGGCCAACCAGCTGATGCATCCGCGCTTTGGCATTGAGCGCGAGTACGCGGTGCGTGTGCTGGGAGAGCTGACGGCCGAGTCGCGTGAGCGCCTGCTGGAGGGCGTGGAGATTGCAGTTGACAACCCGCGCGAGCCGAATCGAAAGACGGCGGTGGCGGCTTTCAAGTCCATCGACGACGGTGGGGGCGATGGTGCCAACCGGTGGTACCGCGTGGTCATCGGTGAAGGCCGCAACCGCGAGGTGCGCAAGCTGTTCGAGGCCGTGGGGCTGGTGGTCAGCCGCCTCATCCGCATCCGCTACGGCGCGGTGATGCTGCCCCGCGGCCTGAAGCGCGGCGTGTGGATGGAACTGGTTGAACGCGATGTGAAGGCCATTGAAGCGCTCGCCCGCCCGGAGCGGGACGAGCGGCGTGACGCTGCGCCCCGTGAAGAGGGTGGCCGCGGCCGCCAGAAGAACGCTAGACGAGCGGGCCGCGACAGGCGCGACGGCGGACGCGAGCCACCAGAGTTCCGGCGCGACGACGAGTTGCCACGCCAGCAGGCTGGTGGCCCGCGCGACGCCCCCTGGGACGCGGAGGATGACCATGAGCCAGGCGACGTGAATGGCAATCGCATCGACATCAAGGGAGACCCACACGCCGGCACCGCCCGCTTGGGAGGGCGCAACAAGGCGCGTGGGGGCCGCCAGCCTGGCAGCGCGGGCGGGGACGGACAGCCCGACCCGATGAAGACTGCGTTTGGCTACATCGGCAGCGACTCTTTCTTCCGTCAAGGCGGTGTCGGTGGGCGCGGCGGCGGTGGTGGGCGCAGGTCTGGCGGCGGCGGAGGCTGGGGCGGGCCTCGTGGCGGCAGGCGCTGACACCCGCGCAACCGTGGCCTGCGTGGGGCCATGGGCGATAGGGCGGCCTTCACCGGGACGTCACCGATACAATTTATGGTTTGTTTTCAGTTGGTTAGCAAGGAAATTTCATGTCCATTGAGCGTACGCTGTCGATCATCAAACCCGATGCGGTGGCCAAGAATGTGATCGGGCAGATCTACGCCCGTTTTGAGGCCGCCGGCCTGAAGATCGTGGCAGCACGCATGGCCCAGCTCTCCCGTGCGGAGGCTGAGGGGTTTTACGCAGTGCACAAGGAGCGCCCCTTCTTCAAGGATCTGGTGGACTTCATGATCTCGGGCCCGGTGATGATCCAGGTGCTGGAAGGCGAAGGTGCCATCCTCAAGAACCGCGACCTGATGGGCGCGACCGATCCGAAGAAGGCGGCGCCCGGCACCATCCGGGCCGACTTTGCGGCCAGCATTGATGCGAATGCGGTGCACGGGTCGGATGCGCCGGAGACGGCAGCCGTTGAGATCGCCTACTTCTTCCCCTCGCTGAACGTCTACAGCCGCTGACTTCATGAGCACCCCGCTCAACCTGCTCGAACTGGACCTCGACGGGTTGAAGGGGTGGTTTGCCACGATCGGCGAGAAGCCGTTTCGGGCTGTGCAGGTCTTCCGTTGGCTTCACCAGCGAGGTGTGGCCGACTTTGCCGCGATGACGGACCTTGCCAAGCCAGCGCGCGAAGCGCTGGCGCTGTACGCCACCGTGCGCCAGCTGCCCGTCATCAGTGAGCACACGTCGGCGGACGGCACCGTGAAGTGGCTCTTCGATGTGGGCCAAGGCAACGCCATCGAGACTGTGTTCATTCCTGAGGACGACCGAGGCACCCTGTGCATCAGTTCACAGGCCGGTTGTGCTGTGGGCTGCCGGTTCTGCTCCACCGGCCACCAGGGCTTCAGCCGCAACCTGACCACTGGCGAGATCCTGTTCCAGCTGTGGCACGCAGAGCATGCGCTGCGGCTGCGTCTGGCCAGTCAGGACCGTGTCATCTCCAACGTGGTGATGATGGGCATGGGAGAGCCCCTCCAGAACTACTCAGCCCTCGTGCCTGCCTTGCGGGTGATGCTGGATGACCACGCCTACGGTCTGTCGCGGCGGCGGGTGACGGTGTCGACCTCGGGTGTGGTGCCCATGATCGAACGCTTGTCGCTGGACACCCCGGTGGCCCTGGCCGTGTCCCTGCACGCTCCTTTTGACGATTTGCGCAGCGAACTGGTGCCTTTGAACCGGAAGTACCCGATTGCCGAGTTGATGGCCGCCTGCCGCACCTATTTGGATCACGCCCCTCGCGACTTCATCACCTTCGAGTACTGCATGCTGGATGGCGTGAACGATCAGCCAGAACACGCCCGTGGGCTGTCTGACCTGTTGCGGCAGAATGCCCAAAACGGCCTGCGCAGCAAGGTGAACCTGATCCCTTTCAACCCTTTCCCCGCGTCTGGGCTGACACGGTCCCCCAGGGAACGGGTGCGCGCCTTCGCCGACATCTTGAGCGCCGACGGCATCGTGACCACCATTCGCAAGACCCGCGGCGACGACATTGACGCGGCATGCGGGCAGCTCGCCGGCGAGGTGCAGGACCGCACACAGGTAAAGACACGTCTTGGCCGTGGCAAGGCACGGGTCATTTCGATCCGTGCGGCTGATCTCTCGACGCGGGACGCGGCCGCCCGGACCGCATGACCATGTTGGCCGTGCGCACCCCCCCCAGCGGGCATATGCGGGCGTTTGTCACAGGGTTGTGCCTATGTGGCGCGCTGCTGGCTCTGGGTGGCTTGACGGGCTGCGCGGCCCCTGGTGGCGCTGGCTCTGCGAGTGCCCGGGGCGGGGATTTGATGACGGCGTCGGATGAAACCGAGGCACAGCGTCGTGCACGGATTCGCATGGAGTTGGCCATTGGCTACTTTGAGCAGGGCCTGGATACGGTGGCCCTCGATGAGGTCAAGCTCGCACTGAACGCGGATCCGTCGTTTGCCCAGGCCTTCAACCTGCGAGGCCTCATCTACACCCGCTTGAACGAACCCCAACTGGCCGAGGACAGCTTCCGCAGAGCACTGGAGCTAGACCCACGCAGCGGCGACACACTGCACAACTTCGCCTGGTTTCGTTGTCAACAGAACCAGCTGCCCCAGGCGATTGAGTTGTTCAACCGGGCTCTTGCCAGCCCCAACTACGCGTCGGCTGCACGCACGTGGCTGGCCAAGGGCACCTGCCAGGTGCGGGCCGGACAGGTTGCTGACGCAGAGGTGTCTTTCAACCGCTCGTTCGAGCTGGATGCCAGCAATCCGGTGACGGCCACCAGCCTCGCGCGGTTGTTGTTGGCGCGGGGTGATTTGGAGCGCGCGCGCTTCTATGTCCGCCGCGCCAATTCGCCGGAGTTTGTGTCGCCAGAGTCCCTGTGGCTCGCGGCACGCATCGAACGGCGCGCGGGCAACGGGGACATGGCCAATCAGCTCGGTACGGAGCTGCGGCGTCGTTTTCCGCAGTCGCGGGAGGTTCTGGCGTTTGAGCGGGGGCGATGGGATGAGTGATGCCACCACGACGCTCGACCCGGACGCCGTCACGCCGGTCGGGAGCGACGCTTCGCCCTTGACCGCCGGTCAGATGCTGAAAGCGGCGCGAGAGGGTGCGGGCATGCACATTGGTGCGCTCTCTGTGGCCCTGAAGGTGCCCGTTCGCAAGCTGGAGCTTCTTGAAGCCGATGCCCACGACCAGCTTCCGGGGGCGACGTTCACCCGCGCTCTGGCTCAATCGGTGTGCCGTGCGCTGAAAATGGACGCCGCTCCGGTTCTTGCGCTGTTGCCAGGCCGACAGGATGCGGGCCTGGACCATGCAGTGATTGGCGGCGCACGTCGAGATGCGTTTGCCTCCTCGCCAGTGCAGGCCCAGTCCCAACGCGCGGGTGCATTGCTGCCTAGGCCTGTGCTGCTGGTTGCCGCCGCGTTGCTGCTGGCTGCAGCAGCGCTTTTGCTGCTGCCTCCGCTGTCGACTTGGTTCCCCGAGGCCCTGCTTGGTGTGTCAACAGGTTCGCCCCAGGGTGTCTCCCCGTCGAAAGATTCG
>CAZRRW010000055.1:0-12532 GCA_964602505.1 uncultured Burkholderiaceae bacterium | reverse complement strand
GCCCTGTGCCGCCGCACCCTGGCCAAGATGAGCTTTAACGCGGTGGACGAGGGCTTGGGCGAGTGGCTGCGGCCGCCACCGCCGCGCTTAGCCTCTGCGCCCGGTCAGGGCGGCAACGTGCGCAGCCTGCCCAAACACTTGCGCCAGCGGGCGGAGCAGCAACGCGCCGAACAGCAACGTGCGCCAGAAGCAGGGCGCAACACCATCGTCATCAGCGGGTGCGAGGCGCATGTGTGCCTTTTGCAATCTGCACTGGCTTTGTTGGAAGACGAGTTTGACGTGGTGGTCGTCACCGACGCCTGCGCCAGCCGCACCGAGCGCAACCGTGATGCCGCCTTTGACCGCCTGGCCGCCGCCGGGGCCGAACTGGTGAGCACCGAGATGGCGTTGTTTGAATGGCTGCGGACGGCGGAGCACCCAGACTTCAAGGCGGTGCAGGCCTTGATTAAGTAGCCACTTGAAGAAGCAAAGACAAGGGAGACCAACATGAGCACCGCAAGAACAAACTACGACAACTTCCACGCCCGCAGCATTGGCCCTGCCACCCGCGAGGCGTTCTGGGCCGAGCAGGCCAAGCGCATCGACTGGCAAACCCCTCCCGGCGAAGGGCCAGGCAAAAGCGGCCAGCCCATCTGCGACGTGTCGAACCCGCCCTTCGTGAAGTGGTTTGCCGGGGCCACCACCAACCTGTGCCACAACGCCATTGATCGGCACCTCGCCACCCGCGCCAACCAGCCGGCCTTGCACTGGGTGAGCACCGAGTTGCTCGACGCGAACAACCAGCCCAAGTCCGTCAGCTACACCTATGCCGAGTTGCACGCCGAGGTCAACCGCATGGCGGCCATCTTCCAAAGCCTGGGGGTGGGCAAGGGCGACAGGGTGTTGATCTACATGCCCATGGTGCCGCAGGCGGTGTTTGCCATGCTGGCCGCTGTGCGCATCGGGGCCATTCACTCCGTGGTGTTTGGGGGCTTTGCCAGTGTCAGCCTGGCCAGCCGCATTGACGACGCCACGCCCAAGCTGGTGGTCAGCGCCGACGCGGGCAGCCGAGGGGGCAAGGTCATCCCCTACAAGCCGCTGCTGGACGAAGCCTTGCGCCTGGCCACCCACAAGCCGGCCCATGTGTTGATGGTCGACCGGGGGCTGGCCCCGTTTGAGGCCGTGGCTGGCCGTGACTTGGCCTACGAGGCCCTTCGCGAGCAGCATGCCGGGGCCAGCGTGCCAGTAACCTGGGTGGACGCCACCCACCCAAGCTACACCCTCTACACCAGCGGCACCACCGGCAAGCCCAAGGGCGTGCAGCGCGACACGGGTGGCTACGCCGTGGCCTTGGCCGCGAGCATGGAACACATCTTCCCCGGCGAGCCGGGCGAAACCTACTTTTGCGCAAGCGACATCGGCTGGGTGGTGGGGCACTGTTACATCGTCTACGCGCCGCTCATGCACGGCATGGCCACCATCCTCTACGAAGGCTTGCCCATTCACCCCGACGGTGCCATCTGGTGGAGCCTGATCGAGCGCTTCAAGGTGACGGTGATGTTTGCCGCGCCCACGGCGGTGCGCGTGCTCAAGAAGCAGGACCCGACGCTCTTGAAGCGGCACGACTTGTCCTCACTCAAGGCGCTCTACTTGGCTGGCGAGCCGCTGGACGAGCCCACCGCCAAGTGGATTGCCGACGGCATTGGCAAACCGATCATCGACAACTATTGGCAGACGGAGAGCGGCTGGCCCATTCTGACGGTGCCGCGCGGCGAAGCGGTAGGGGTGCATGGCTCGCCTAATTTGCCAACGACCTTCGGCAGCCCCGGGCTGCCCATGGCGGGGTATGACGTGAAGATCTTTGATGACCAGACGGGCGGGGTGATCACCGAGCCGCACAAGAAAGGCGTGGTGGGCATTGAGGGGCCGCTGCCGCCCGGCTGCATGCAAACCGTGTGGGGCGACGACGCACGCTTCGTCAACACCTATTGGAAGACCATCCCCGGCAAGCTGACCTACAGCACATTTGACTGGGGCATTCGCGATGAGCAGGGCTACTTCTTTATCTTGGGCCGCACGGATGACGTGATCAACGTGGCCGGTCACCGCCTGGGCACGCGTGAGATTGAGGAAAGCATCTCCAGCCACCCAGCCATTGCCGAGGTGGCGGTGGTGGGTGTGGCCGATCAACTCAAAGGCCAAGTGGCTGTGGCCTTTGCCGTGGTGCGTAACCCGGCGACGGTGAAAGACGTGAAAGACCGCTTGAAGCTGGAAGGCGAGGTGATGAAGACGGTGGACAGCCAGCTCGGTGCCGTGGCCCGGCCCGCCCGGGTGCACTTTGTGACCCTGCTGCCCAAAACCCGCAGCGGCAAGCTGCTGCGCCGCGCCCTGCAAGCCGTGTGCGAAGGCCGCGACCCGGGCGACCTGACCACGATTGAAGATCCGGCGGCGTTGGAGCAGGTGAAGGCGCTGCTGACACCTGCGGGTTGATGCCAACGGTTTGAGGGCCTATACGGCTGCGCAGGCAAGGGGCGCGGGCCAGCGGCCCTCACTGCCCCCGCAGGCGGTACCAGAGGGTGTAGGCCCAGCAGGCGGCGCAGAATGAAAACGCTGCCTCCATGAAGGAGAAGATGGCCAGGGCAGTGACGGGCACCATCCATAGGCTGCTGCCTGCCAGCCACAGGGCAAAGCCAACGCTGCTGGCCAGCAGGAGGATCTTGTTGGCAAACATCTTCGCACCCGCGTTCTCTTGCTTGCCGGCCGCGCCCAACTTGGTCAGCAGGGCGGCGTAAGCCAGGTGCGAAGGGCACTTGCGGTGGCCCACAAAGCCGCGCACCAGGCCTTGCAGCATCAAGAGGGGCAGGGCCCAGGCCGCGTGGGTGGCCAGCACCGCCACACTGACGGTGAAGGTGGTGAGCGCGTCTAGGCGAACGGCGTTTGACCAGACGGGTGGGACATCGAATCGCAGCATGTTGTGGCCTCCTGCAGGGGGAGAAGTGGGTGAGGGCTTGATCCGTACAACTAAGGGAATATCCTAAGTATAAGTGTATTCTGATGAATCGATACTATCCCCCTTCAGAAGTTCCCGGTTCATGAGCATGTCAAACGATACTGAAATCATCAACAGAATGGGCGACCCAGACGTAAGTTCGGTCTTTCAAGCCGCCGCAGAGCTATTTGCCTTGCTGTCAACGCCCATTCGTTTGCAAATTATCAGCTCTGTTTGCCACGAGGAAAAGACTGTTTCACAGCTTTTGTTGGAAATTGAGACCACTCAACCCAATTTGAGCCAGCACTTGGCGGTGTTGTACCGCTCCGGTGTGCTGAGCCGACGCAAGGAGGGCGCCAGTGTGTTCTACAAGGTGCAAGACGAGCGGGCCGCCACGGTGTGCCGCAGCGTCTGCAACCAGATCGCGCTGGAGATGGCATGAGCGAGCTCAGTTCCGACCTGCAAGCCGCCGCATGGCGCCAGCGTGGCCGCGTCCGTCCGGCGCCAGAAGGCTTTGTGAGCCAGGCGGTGGCGCGTGAAGTTTTCGCGGGGCGACGCGGTGCCCTGAAGGCGGCGTTCTCGGCGGCCGTCTCGGGCGTGGCGCTGGCTACGGCGGGTGGTGCGGCTGCCCAAGGCACCGCGCCGGGGGCTGCGGCCTCCGCCATGCCCGCCGGCGACCGAAACATTCTGGAGATGCCTGAGCACACCATGGGCCTGGGCCAACCGGTGGCCGCCCAGGGCTATGGCATGCCCAGCCAGTTCGAAAAGAACCTGCAGCGCCGCGAGAGCCCAGGCCTGACCCGTGTAAGCCAGGCTTCGGTGAGCTTTTGCCCGTTGCAGGGGCTGTTTGGCATCGTCACGCCCAACGGCCTGCACTTTGAGCGGCATCATCAGGGCTGGTGGGACATCGACCCGTCCAAGCACCGCTTGATGATCAACGGCTTTTCGCCGGTGGCGGGTGGCCCCAGCGCCTTCGTGAAGACGCCCAGGGTCTTCACCATGGACGACCTGATGCGTCTGCCCACCGTGAGCCGCTTTCACTTCATTGAGTGCGGCGCAAACACCGGCATGGAGTGGGGCAATGTGGCGGTGCCCACGGTGCAATACACCCACGGCATGCTGAGCTGCTGCGAATTCACCGGCGTGCCCTTGCGTCTGTTGCTGGAAATGGCGGGGGCTGACCTGAAGCGTGGCAAGTACGTGCTGGCCGAGGGGGCCGATGGGTCGAGCATGACGCGCACCATCCCGATGGAGCTGGTGATGAGCGGCGAAGTGCTGGTGGCCTTTGGCCAGAACGGCGAGATGCTGCGGCCCGAGAACGGCTACCCGCTGCGGCTGGTGGTGCCAGGGGTGCAGGGCGTGAGCTGGGTCAAGTACCTGCGGCGCATTGAGCTGGGCGACAAGCCGTACGCAGCGAAGGACGAGGTGCTGCACTATATCGACCTCATGCCCAACGGCGTGCACCGGCAATACACCTCGATTCAAGAGGTGAAGTCGGTCATCACCGCACCCTCAGGCGGTCAGGTGCTGTTGGACAAGGGCTATCACGCCATCACCGGCCTGGCGTGGAGCGGGCGCGGAGCCATCCGTCGGGTGGACGTATCTACCGACGGCGGGCGCAACTGGCGCGCGGCGCGTCTGCAGGCGCCGGTGATGAGCAAGTGTCTCACCCGCTTCACGGCCGACTGGACCTGGGACGGCAAACCCGCTGTGCTGCAGGCCCGTGCGGTGGATGAGACCGGCCACGTCCAGCCCACCTACCGCGCGCTGCGGGCCGTGCGCGGTACCCGATCCATCTATCACAACAACGCCATTCAAAGCTGGTTGGTGGCTGAGTCGGGGGAGGTAAAAAATGTTCAGCTTTCGTGATTGGCTCGCGCTCCCATTGCTGGCGGTGCTGGGCTGCAGCGCTGCCGTGGCTCAAACGCAGCAAGCCAAGTTTCAAGGGGCATTTTCGGGAATAGGCCGCGCGGCCACGCCGGCGGAAGTGAAGGCCTGGGACATCGATGTGCGGGGCGACTTTGCCGGCCTGCCCAAGGGCAGCGGCTCGGTGGCCAAAGGCCAAGAGGTGTGGGACGCGAAGTGCGCTTCTTGCCACGGCGTGTTTGGCGAGAGCAACGAGGTCTTTCCCCCCATCGTCGGCGGCACTAACAAAAAGGACATGCAAACCGGCCGGGTGGCCGCGCTGGTGGAGGGGGCCAACGCCCCACAGCGCACCACGCTGATGAAGTTGTCCAACCTGTCGACGATGTGGGACTACATCAATCGCGCCATGCCTTGGAACAACCCGAAGACCCTCACGGTTGAAGAGGTGTACGCGACCACCGCCTACATCCTGAATTTGGGCGGCATCGTGCCGGACAACTTTGTCTTGAGCGACCAGAACATCGCTCAAGTGCAGACCACGCTGCCCAACCGCAACGGCAAAACTCTCACCCACGGCATGTGGACAGCGCGTGGCAAGCCTGACGTACAAGGCGGCGCCTGCATGAGCAACTGCCAAGCTGAGCCGAAGCTGGCCTCGCTCATCCCCGACTATGCGCGTTCGGCCCACGGCAACTTGGCCGAGCAAAACCGCGCCTTCGGCCCCATGCGCGGGGCAGACACTACCCGCCCGGCCGCAGTGAAGCTCGCGGTGGGTGGGCTAGTGCTGGCATCAAGCGGGGGGGCGGGCGTTGGCCTAGCCGCCGCGTCAGCCCCGCAGCCTGCAACGGTGCCAGCGCCGGCGTCGGCCCAAGCAGGCGGCAGCGCAGCAAGCGCCCCGGTTGCAGTGGCGGCCACGGCACCCACCAGCAGCGGGCTCGACCCGGCCGCTGTGATGCGCCTGTTGCAGCGCAACACCTGCACCGCCTGCCATGGCATGGACAGCAAGATGGTGGGTCCATCCTTCCGCCAGATTGCCGACAAGTACAAAGGCCGGGCCGACGCGGTGGACTATTTGGCCGGCAAGGTGCGGGCGGGCAGCGCTGGGGTGTGGGGGGCTATTCCCATGCCTGCGCAGAACCAAGTGTCGGCCGCTGACGCGAAGGTCATGGCTGAATGGATGGCGGCGGGGGCTAGGCGCTAGTTTGTCCATGCGACAACAGGATCGGGTTTCTACCGAAACGGGCATTTGCAAATAAATGGAAAATCGCGACGAATGTCAACGTAGCGGGGCTGCCCCTCGTTGACTTAATGAGCAACCTCTGTGTTGAAAGGAGTTTGAAATGACGAGCAGACGAGACGTCTTGCAACTGGCGGTGGCGGCGGGGCTGATCCCCGCGTCAGTGCTGGCGCAGGCGCAAACACCCGCAGGCGACTGGAACAAAACCGCGTTTGAAACCAAGACGGTGGCTGACGCCGCCAGGGCCCTGGGCCCTGGCGCTGCCCCAGTGGAGAGCCGTGACATTCAACTCACCGCACCCGACATTGCTGAAAACGGCAACGTGGTGCGCATGGGTGCGGCCACCACCATCCCCGGCGTAACGATGATGGCCTTTTTGGTCGAAAAGAACCCCAACGCCTTGGCTGCGGTGTTCAACGTGCCCGACGGCACCGACGCCAACTTCTCCACCAACGTGAAGATGGGCCAGTCGTCCAACGTGATCGCGCTGGTAAAGGCGGGCGACCGTTACTTTTTTGCGTCCAAAGAGGTCAAGGTGACCTTGGGTGGCTGCGGAGGTTGAATCATGAGTGACCCGATGCGCATTCGTGCCCAAATGCAGGGCGACAAGGCACTCGTTCGGGTGCTGGTGAGCCACGAGATGGAATCTGGCCAGCGTCGCGACAGCGCGGGCCGGGTGGTGCCGGCCTGGTTTGTCTCGAACATCAGCGCCACCTGGAACAACAAGACGGTGATGAGCGCCCAGTGGGGCCCTGCCGTGTCCAAGAACCCGTTCCTGCAGTTCAGCTTCAAGGGCCCCAAGGCTGGCGACAAGCTCACCGTGAGCTGGACGGACAACCGGGGCGCTCGGCGCTCTGACGAAGCGACCATTGCCTGAGCCTTTGTTGCTTGGTTGGCAGAAAAGAACATAGGACTTGAAACAAGGCCCCCTCGTTGGG
Source organism: uncultured Burkholderiaceae bacterium (assembly GCA_964602505.1). Taxonomy (GTDB): domain Bacteria; phylum Pseudomonadota; class Gammaproteobacteria; order Burkholderiales; family Burkholderiaceae_C; genus CAZRRW01. Next base: position 5,523 of record CAZRRW010000055.1, on the reverse strand, counting down.
GCCTTGTGGTTTGAGCGGGAGACAAAGATGAAGAAGTTACTGGCAACTGCCCTTGCAAGCAGTTTGTTGAGCTGGGCGGGTGTGAGTGCGCAAGCACAGGCCCCAGCGCAGGGTCAAAAGCCCTCGGCCGCAAAGCCTGCCGTCGCGGCTAAAGGGGCTGCGTCTGGCACCGCCGCCGCACCGGCGGTTCCGGCTGCACGCACCTCGCAAGACGCGATTGCTGAATACCGCGCGAGCTTGCAAGACGGCAACCCGGCTGACCTGAACGCCGCCCGCGGCGAAGCGCTGTGGAAGCAGGTTCGAGGCCCCCGCAACGCCAGCCTGGAGCGTTGCGACCTTGGCCTGGGCCCTGGCAAGGTCAAAGGTGCGGCCGCACAGTTGCCACGCTACTTTGCCGACACCAACCAGGTGATGGACGTGGAGTCGCGACTGGTGCATTGCATGGTCACCCTGCAAGGGCTGGACCGCGCGGTGGTGACCCGCGCACCCTTCTCGTCGGAAGGGCAGCGAGCCACTGAAATTGAAGACTTGGTCGCTTATCTGTACGACGAGTCGCGCGACGCGGTGATCAACGTTCCCAACAAGCACCCGCTGGAAAAGGCGGCCTACCAGCGTGGCAAAGAGATCTTCTATTTCAAGGGCGGGCCGCATGACTTTTCATGCGCGGCTTGTCACAGCGAAGATGGCCAACGCATCCGCTTGCAGGATCTGCCCAACCTGACCAAGCCTGGCCCTTCCCGGGCGGCGTTCTCCCAGTGGCCAGCCTACCGCGTCAGCCAAGGTGCCTTGCGCACCATGCAATGGCGCTTGTTCGACTGCTTTCGCCAGCAGCGCTTTCCAGAGCTGGTGTACTTGAGCCCCGCGTCAATTGACTTGATCACCTTCTTGGGGGTGAACGCCAACGGCGGCAAGATGGCGGCTCCCGCCATCAAGCGTTGAGGAGCGCCTGCATGAAACACGTCAAACAACTCCTCCTCTGCTCGGCGCTCGGTGTGTCGGGCTTGGCGTTCGCGCAATCCGGCGAGACGGTGGGCACCTTGTTCAAGTCGTTCAACACCCGCGGCATTGCCAGCACCGACCGTTTGCTGCAAAGCGATTTGCAGCGCACCTGCACCGAGGTCCACGCCACCGGCAAGGCACTCACCAAAGCCCAGCGCGAGCGCATTCAAAAAGAGCAAACGGCCACCATCAAGTGGCCAAGCGACGGCAAGTTTCTGGGCGACTGGCGCGAGGGCGAACGGATTGCACAGAGCGGCCGTGGCATGCAGTTCACCGACGCGGCGGGCACACCCAACGGCGCCAACTGCTACGCCTGCCACCAGATCAGCCCAGCGGAGATCAGCTTTGGCAACCTGGGCCCAAGCCTGCTGCAGTACGGCACCAAGCGCAATGTGAAGGACCCTAACGCCAAGGAGAGCGAAGCCATCGTTCGCTACACCTGGCAGCGCATCTGGAACACCCACTCTGTGAGTGCCTGTTCCAACATGCCGCGCTTCGGCGACGCAGGCATCCTGACCGAGCAGCAGGTCAAGCATGTCATGGCGCTTCTGCTGGACCCGGCCTCTCCCGTCAATGCACCTGCGCCAGCGGCGCGCTGAGAGCTGCCCATGAGTCTCTCGCGCCGCGAGTTTGGCGGGGTCCTGGCCGCTGGGGCGGTGGCGGGCTTCTGCATGGACGCCAGGGCCAACCCGGCCACTGACCGTGCCGCAGCTGATCTGGCCTACGACCTGAAACCCATGGGCAATGTGCACTTGCTGCACATGACCGACTGCCATGCCCAGCTGATGCCCGTGTACTTCCGCGAGCCCAGCGTCAACCTGGGGGTGGCAGGCATGGCAGGGCAGTGGCCCCACCGGGTGGGCCATCAGTTCCTTCAGGCTGCAGGCATTCCCAGAGGGACGGTGCTCGCCCATGCATTCACCCATCTCGACTTTGTGTCGGCCGCTCGTCGGTTTGGCAAGGTGGGTGGCTTTGCACACCTGGCTACGCTGGTGAAGCGGTTGAGGGCCTCTCGGCCTGGGGCCCTGCTGCTGGATGGCGGGGACACCTGGCAGGGCAGCGCCACCGCGCTCTGGAGCAACGGGCAGGACATGGTGGATGCCTGCAAGCTGCTGGGTGTGGACATCATGACGGCGCACTGGGAGTTCACGCTGGGCGAGGCCCGTGTGAAAGAGGTTGTCGAGAAGGACTTTGCCGGCAAGGTGGAGTTCTTGGCGCAGAACGTCCGAACCCGAGACTTCGGGGACGAGGTGTTCAAGCCGTACACCTTGCGGGAGATGAATGGCGCCAAGGTGGCCATCATTGGCCAGGCCTTCCCTTACACGCCGATTGCCAACCCCGCGTGGCTGGTGCCCGACTGGACGTTTGGCATCCAGGAGGCCGAGTTGCAGAAGCGGGTGGACGAGGCGCGCGCCAAGGGTGCACAGGCCGTGGTGCTGCTGAGCCATAACGGCATGGATGTCGACCTGAAGCTTGCATCGCGCGTGACGGGCCTTGACGCTATCCTCGGTGGACACACCCACGACGGTGTGCCTGTGCCGGTGACCGTCAAGAACCGAAGCGGCCAGACCCTGGTGACCAATGCGGGCAGCAATGGCAAGTTCCTCGGGGTGCTGGACCTTCAGGTTGGCAAGAGTGGCGTGACAGGGCATCAGTACCGCTTGCTGCCGGTGTTCTCGCGGTTTTTGCCGCCTGATCCGGGCATGTCGGCGCTGATCGAGCGCATCCGGGCACCACACCGTGCCAAGCTGGACGAGCGGCTGACTGTCACCGAGGGTCTGCTCTACCGGCGCGGCAATTTCAATGGTTCGTTCGACCAGGTGGTGCTGGACGCCATGATGCAGGTGCGCGGGGCCGAGATCGCCCTGTCGCCGGGGTTTCGCTGGGGCACCAGCCTGCTGCCGGGACAGGCCATCACCCGCGAACACCTGATGGACCAGACCGCCATCAGCTACCCGTGGTGCACCTTGACGGAGATCACCGGGGAGATGCTCAAGGTCATTCTGGAAGACGTGGCAGACAACCTGTTCAACCCGGACCCCTATCTTCAGCAGGGCGGCGACATGGTTCGGGTGGGTGGCCTGAGCTATGCCATGGCCCCGCTGGAGAAGCAGGGCTCACGGATCAGTGACATGCGCCTGAACGGGCAGCCCATCGATGCCAGCCGCCGCTACAAGGTGGCCGGCTGGGCGCCGGTGGCCGAGGCCTCCAAGGGCGCTGGCCCCCCGATCTGGGAGGTTGTAGAGACCTATCTGAGGTCGGCCTCCCGGCTGAAGCCTGTGCGCTTGAACATGCCCCGCCTGGTGGGCGTGGATGGCAATGCAGGTCTTGCAAAGGGTGCGTAGTACAGTAATTTTTGGTCCTTCCAAATCACGCAATCCGCTAACCGGTCAAGCCGTGTCGCGGAAGGTTGTCTAACCAGCCAGTGCCCTGCGAAGTGGGGCGGAGGTCAGCGAAATGAGTTCAGTACCAGGGGGTGACAGGCCCCAGCAGGTCTATCAGGCCTTTCAGGCCAACTCGTATCTCTTTGGCGGCAACGCGCCGTATGTGGAAGAGCTGTACGAGACCTATCTCCAGAACCCAGGCGGCGTGCCAGACAACTGGCGGGCCTACTTTGACCGTCTGTCCAATGTGCCCGCGGTGGATGGCAGCAACGCCCGGGATGTGGCGCACCTGCCGGTCATCAACGCCTTTGCCGAACGTGCCAAGCAAGGCGTCACCCGAACCGTCATGGCTTCAGCCGACGCGGAGATGGGCCGTAAGCGGGTGGCCGCGCAACAGCTCATTGCCGCCTACCGCAACGTGGGCGCCCGCTGGGCTGACCTGGACCCGCTGAAGCGCACCGAGCGCGAAAACATTCCCGACCTGGAGCCGAGTTTCTATGGCTTCAGCGACGCCGACCTGGAGGTGGTGTTCAACACCAGCAACACCTACTTCGGCAAGGAGACCATGACGCTGCGCGAGCTGCTCAATGCGCTGCGCGAAACCTACAGCGGCACCATTGGCGCCGAGTTCATGTACATCTCTGACCAGGCCAAGAAGCGCTGGTGGCAGGAGAAGCTGGAGTCGATTCGCTCCAAGCCGAGCTTCAGCAACGAGCAGAAGAAGAACATCCTGCAGAACCTAACCGCTGCCGAGGGCCTGGAGCGCTTTCTCCACACCAAGTACGTGGGTCAGAAGCGCTTCTCGCTGGAAGGCGGTGAGAGTTTCATTGCCGCGATTGAAGAAGTGATCCAGCGGGCAGGGGCCAAAGGTGTCCAGGAGATCGTGATCGGCATGGCCCACCGGGGCCGCCTGAACGTGCTGGTGAATACGCTGGGCAAGATGCCCAAGGACTTGTTTGCCGAGTTTGAACACACTGCCTCGGAAAACCTGCCCGCCGGTGACGTGAAGTATCACCAGGGCTTCTCGAGTGATGTGTCCACGCCCGGTGGCCCGGTCCACTTGAGCCTGGCCTTCAACCCCAGCCACCTGGAGATCGTCAACCCGGTGGTGGAGGGCTCGTGCAAGGCCCGCATGGACCGCCGTGGTGACACGACGGGTGACCAGGTGCTGCCCATTCTGGTACACGGCGACGCCGCCTTTGCCGGGCAGGGCGTGGTGATGGAAACCCTGAACCTGGCCCAGACACGCGGTTACGGCACGGGTGGCACGGTGCATATCGTCATCAACAACCAGATCGGCTTCACCACGAGCGACCCGCGCGACAGCCGATCCACGCTGTACTGCTCGGACGTTGTGAAGATGATCGAGGCGCCCGTGCTGCACGTGAACGGCGACGACCCCGAAGCGGTGGTGCTGGCGGCGCAGTTGGCGCTGGACTACCGCATGGCCTTCAAGCACGACGTCGTGCTGGACATTGTGTGCTTCCGCAAGCTGGGCCACAACGAACAGGACACGCCGTCGCTGACGCAGCCGCTGATGTACAAGAAGATTGCACAGCACCCGGGCACCCGCAAGCTGTATGCAGACCGTTTGGCTGCCCAGGGCCTGGGCGCCACGCTGGGCGACGACATGGTCAAGGCCTACCGGGCGGCCATGGACGAAGGGCGGCACACCGAAGAAGTGGTGTTGACCAACTACAAGAGCAAGTACGCGGTGGACTGGACGCCCTTCTTGAACAAGAAGTGGACGGACGCCAGCGACACTGCGCTGCCCTTGGCTGAGATCAAACGCCTGGGCGAGCGCATCACCACCATCCCCTCCAGCTTCAAGCTGCACCCCTTGGTGGAGAAGGTGATTGCAGATCGTGCCGCCATGGCGCGTGGTGAGGTCAATGTGGACTGGGGCATGGGCGAGCATCTGGCGTTTGCGTCGCTGGTGTCCAGCGGCTACCCGGTTCGCATCACCGGGCAGGACGCGGGACGTGGCACCTTCACCCACCGGCATGCCGTGCTGCACGACCAGAATCGTGAGAAGTGGGATGCCGGAACCTACGTGCCTCTGCAGAACATCGGCGGCAATCAGGCCAGCTTCACCGTCATTGATTCGGTGCTGAGCGAGGAGGCTGTCATGGCCTTCGAG
>CAZRRW010000054.1:0-12578 GCA_964602505.1 uncultured Burkholderiaceae bacterium | reverse complement strand
GCGGACCTGCGATGGTGCGCAGCGCGGCCAAGAACTGGCGGGGTGTCGGCGTTCTGACTGACTCGGCCCAGTACCCCGACGTGCTGGACGAGCTGCGGGCGGCGGGCCAACTCAGCGAGGCGACCCGCTTTAGGCTGGCGGTGGCGGCATTCAACCGAATCAGCAACTACGACGCGGCCATCAGCGACCACCTGTCGTCGCTGAATGCCGACGGCTCACGCAAGGCCTTTCCGGATCAGGCGAACGGCCGCTTCATCAAGGTGCAGGATCTGCGCTACGGTGAGAACCCCCACCAGCAAGCGGCCTTCTACAGAGACCTCCACCCGGCCCCCGGCTCCCTGGTCACCGCCACACAAATCCAGGGCAAGGAGCTGTCATACAACAACATCGCCGACGCCGATGCCGCCTGGGAGTGCGTCAAGCAGTTCAGCACCCCGGCCTGCGTCATCGTCAAGCATGCGAACCCCTGTGGGGTTGCCCTGGGCGCCGATGCCCTGGAGGCCTACGGCAAGGCCTTCCAGACGGACCCTACCTCCGCATTCGGCGGCATCATCGCGCTGAACACCCCTCTGGACGAGGCCACCGCACAGGCGATCAGCAGGCAGTTTGTCGAGGTGCTGATGGCACCGGCCTTCAGCGACGCCGCGAAGGCCGTGTTTGCCGCCAAGGCCAATGTGCGCCTGCTGCAGATCGGGCTGCCACCGGGAGGCAGCAGCGCCTGGGACAAGGGCCTCAACAGCCACGACACCAAGCGCATCGGCTCGGGCTTGCTCATCCAGACGGCCGACAACCATGAGCTGCGGCTGTCAGACCTGAAAGTGGTGACAACACGCCAGCCCAGCGCGCAGCAGCTGCAGGATCTGCTGTTCGCCTGGAAGGTAGCCAAGTTCGTCAAAAGCAATGCCATCGTATTCTGCAAGGATGGCATGACCATCGGGGTCGGGGCAGGTCAGATGAGCCGGCTGGACTCGGCCCGAATCGCCAGCATCAAGGCGGGCCACGCAGGCCTGTCGCTGCAGGGCACGGTGGTGGCCAGCGACGCCTTCTTCCCCTTCCGCGACGGGCTTGATGTGCTGGCTGACGCGGGCGCCAGCTGTGTGGTGCAGCCCGGTGGCAGCATGCGCGACGAGGAGGTCATTGCCGCCGCCAACGAGCGCGGCATGGCGATGGTGTTCACCGGGGTGCGGCACTTCCGGCACTGAACCGATGCTGTCCAAGCTGGGCACCTGGCTGCTGCTGTTCATAGCCAAACTGATCACCGGGGCGCAGGGGCGCTGGGTGGGCTGTCCGCCCAAGGCGGAGCAGCGCATCTACTTTGCCAATCACCAGAGCCATGTGGATATCGTCATGATCTGGGCAGCTCTGCCCTCCGAGCTGCGCGCCATCACCCGCACCATTGCAGCCAAGGACTATTGGACGGCGAGCCCATTCAAGCAATGGATCACCACCCAAGTGTTCAACGCCATTTATGTCAACCGCCAGCGCACCGACGACCAGGACCCTCTGGAGCCGCTCATCGAGGCACTGCGACAAGGCGACAGCCTCATCCTCTTTCCGGAGGGCACCCGCGGCAGTGCGGAAGAGCCTCAACCCTTCAAGAGCGGCCTGTACCACCTCGCCGAACAGTTTCCCCATGTGGTGCTCGTACCAGCCTGGATTGACAACGTGCAGCGCGTCATGCCAAAGGGCGAGGTGGTGCCTGTGCCTATCCTGTGCACCGTGACCTTTGGCGCCCCCATCCAGCTCCAGCCCGGAGAGGACAAGCGGGTCTTTCTCGAGCGGGCTCGGCAGGCTGTCATCGACCTGCGGCGGGTGTGACTGATGTCTGCTGAAACCCGTGCCTTTCTCGCTGCCCACCAGGTGGGACTCCTGTTCCTGTTGGTGTTTGGCCTGCTGTTGCTCACGTCAGCGGTAGCCTTCCTGGTGTCGCTGCGTGAGTCGACCGAACCGCAGCAGGCGAGGCTGGAGCAGTTTCGCCGCACACTGCGCAACTCATGGGTGCTGTCAGCCATCTTCTGGCTGGCCTGGATCGCTGGGCCCACCGTCTCCACCCTGCTGTTCATGCTGATCGCCTTGTGGACCCTGCGCGAGTTCATCACCCTGTCGCCCACCCGCCGCGGCGACCACCGCAGCCTGGTGCTGGCCTTCTTCGTCATCACGCCCGTGCAGTTCTATCTGGTCGCCTCACGCAGCTTCGATCTCTTCAGCGTATTCATACCGGTCTACTGCTTCCTGATCATCCCAGTCATCAGCGCCATGGCCAATGACCCGCAGCGCTTTCTGGAGCGCAATGCCAACATCCAGTGGGGTCTGACAGTCTGCGTGTACGGCACCAGCCACGCCCCAGCCCTGCTGCTGCTCGACTTTCCGGGGTACGAGGAGAAAGGTGCCTTCCTGGTCTTCTTCTTCGTCATCGTTGTGCAAGCCGCTCTGCTGATCCAGACGCTCAATGCCCGGGCACTGAAGGCACAGCCACTGGCCCCGGCGGTCAGCCAGTCCTTTACCTTGCGCAGCGCCTTGGTGGGCACCCTTGGTGGAGGCGTCTTGGGAGGACTGCTGTGGTGGATCACACCCTTTGTACCGGCCAGCGCCCTCGGCATGGCCCTCATTGCCAGCGGCGCAGGCATCTGCGGCCACTTTGTGATGAAAGCCTTGAAACGCGACCGAGGGGTGCGCAACTGGGGCAACGAAGGCGACTTCCGCGCCAGCAATGACAGTGCCGAGGCGGGGCGCAGCAATCTGGCTGGCGTGACCGGTGCCACCGGCCTGATGGACAAGGTGGCCGCCCTGTGCTTCGCGGCCCCGGTGTTCTTCCACTCGGTGCGCTGGTACTTTGACCTGAGGTAAGGCGTGCGCATCCTCGGCATTGACCCAGGCCTTCAAACCACTGGTTTTGGGGTGGTCGACGTAGCTGCGGGGAAGGGAGGACACATCAGCTACGTGGCCAGCGGCACCATCAAGACCGTCCCCAGCGACCCCCTGCCTTTGCGCCTGAAAGCCCTGTTCGAGGGCGTGACTGAGGTGGTTCTCCGCTACCAGCCGCAGGCGGCGGCGGTGGAAATCGTCTTCGTCAACATCAACCCACAAGCCACCCTACTGCTGGGCCAGGCCCGCGGCGCCTGTCTGAGTGCGCTGGTCGCCACCCCTCTGTCCAGCGGCTCCCTGTCCGTGGCGGAGTACACAGCCTTGCAACTCAAGCAGGCGGTGGTGGGCTACGGCAAGGCCAAGAAGGAACAGGTCCAGCAGATGGTGGCACGTCTGTTGCGCTTGCCCAGCCCGGCCGGACCCGATGCATCGGACGCGCTGGGGCTGGCCATCTGCCACGCCCACGCCGGCCAGGCCCTTGCCAGACTGGCAGCGGCCAGGGCCGACCTCGGGCCATCACCCGCCCGAAAAACCACCCGAACAGGCAGCGTGCAGTTTCGTTCCGGGCGGCGCGTGTAGGCAGGCTGGCGCGAGGCCACGCCAGCTCTACCAGGCCGGCGAAAGCTCTCCGAAGCCCTTGGGGGCCTGGGCACGGTCTTCGAAGCTCACCACCTCATAGGCGCTGGCATCGGCCAGCAGGGCACGCAACAGCTGGTTGTTGAGGGCGTGACCCGAGCGAAACGCGCTGTATCGGGCCAGCAAGGGCTTTCCCAGGACATACAAGTCGCCAATCGCGTCCAGGATCTTGTGCTTCACAAACTCGTCGTCGTAACGCAGCCCCCCGCCATTGAGCACCCGGTAATCGTCCATGACGATGGCGTTGTCCATGCCACCGCCCAGCGCCAAGCCCTTGGCTCGCATCGACTCGACATCCCGCGTGAAGCCGAAGGTGCGTGCACGGGCGATGTCGCGGGTGTAGACCCCCTGCCCAAAGTCAAACACCACCCGCTGGCCGGTCGAGTCGACGGCAGGGTGGTGAAAGTCGATCTCGAAACTCAGTGCAAAGCCTTCGTAAGGATCCAGCCTCGCCCACTTGAGCGACTGCTCGCTGCCCTCACGCACCTCGATCGGCCGAAGCACGCGGATGAAGCGCTTGGGCGCGTTCTGAAGCTCGATGCCAGCGCTTTGCAGCAGGAACACGAAGGCCGAGGCCGAGCCATCCAGGATCGGCACCTCTTCGGCATCAATGTCCACATACAGATTGTCGAGTCCTAGCCCGCAGCAGGCCGACATGAGGTGCTCCACCGTGTGCACCCTGGTGGCCGAACCGCCCGGAGCCGACAAGGTTGACGCGAGGCGGGTGTCGGTGACGGCCAAAGCAGAGGCAGGGATGTCGACGGGGATGGGCAGATCCACCCGACGAAACACGATGCCGGTGTCGGGCGGGGCGGGACGCAAGGTCAGTTCCACCCGCTGCCCGGAGTGGAGGCCCACGCCCACGGCTCGGGTGATGGACTTCAGGGTGCGCTGGCAAACAGCTTTGGGTGACATCGTGGATGCGCCGCCGACCCAGGATTTTCGAGACAACGGTACAAGAAACAGCAATGCCTAAATTCTAGGCAATGCCAGCAGGTCAAGGGGCAAACGCAAAAAAGGCCTGCCCCCGCATGCACCGCCGCGGGCAGGCCTCAAGTGAAGGCGATGAGATCGGTTCGTGGCGAACCTCAGTCGGCTTGGCGGCGCAGGAATGCCGGGATCTCGATCTCGTCCATGCCGTTGCTGGCCAGCGCGTCCACCTTGGCAGCCGCCTGGGTGCGGCCGTTGCGCCAGATGCTGGGCAGTTGCAGGCCGCCGTAGTCGGCCGGGCTGGCCGCTGCGGGCGCCGTACCAGTCGAGCCCAGCGGGCTGTTGAGCACGGGCAGGTTGTCGGTGCCGGTGCGCAGCATCGGCTCCAGGCCGCGGGTCTGCACCACGTCCAGCTTGGGTTGGCGCCGCGCATTGGCCTTGGCCAGGCCGGTGGCCAACACGGTCACGCGGATGGCGTCACCCAGGCTGTCGTCACGGGCGGTGCCATAGATGACATGAGCATCCTCAGCCGCGTAGGTGCGAATGGTGTTCATCGCGATCTGGCTTTCCTTGAGCTTGAGGGCACCGTCGGCCGCGGCAATCAGCACCAGCACCCCACGCGCGCCCTGCAGGTCCACCCCCTCCAGCAGCGGGCAGGCCACGGCCTGCTCGGCGGCGATGCGGGCACGGTCAGGCCCCTCAGCGGTGGCTGTGCCCATCAGGGCCTTGCCAGGTTCGCTCATCACGGTACGCACGTCCTCAAAGTCGCAGTTGACCTCACCCCAGCCATGAATCAGCTCGGCAATGCCGCCCACCGCGTTTTTCAGCACGTCATTGGCAGCGGCAAACGCCTCTTTCTGCGACACATCGTCGCCCAGTACCTCGAGCAACTTGTCGTTGAGCACGACGATGAGCGAATCGACGTTCGACTCCAGCTCGTCCAGCCCCTGTTCCGCGTTCTTCATGCGACGAGGCCCCTCGAACTCGAAGGGCTTGGTGACCACGCCCACGGTCAGGATGCCCATCTCGCGCGCGACGCGGGCGATCACCGGTGCCGCTCCAGTGCCGGTGCCCCCCCCCATGCCCGCCGTAATGAACAGCATGTTGGCGCCTTCCACCAGCTCACGTACCTGGTCGACCACCTCTTCGGCGCACTGCTTGCCCACCTCCGGCTTGCTGCCAGCGCCCAGGCCACTGTTGCCCAGCTGCACCTGCTGGTGGGCACTGCTGCGGCCCAAGGCCTGGGCATCCGTGTTGGCGGTGATGAACTCCACCCCCTGAACGCCACGCTCGATCATGTGCTCGACTGCGTTGCCGCCGCCGCCGCCCACACCAATCACCTTGATGCGGGTCACCATCTCCTGCGGTTCGATCATTTCAATGGGCATGTCGCTCTCCTTGTGTTGCAGTTGCCAAATAGAAAACCTTCGACTTCATCACCTGATGCCGGGGCCCTTGTGGCGAACCCTCGGCCATTCCAGAAACCCGTGACTGCGCACGCATTTCAGAAATTCCCCACAAACCAGTCCTTCATGCGTCCCACCAGGGTGCGCACAGACCCCGCCTGGATGGCGGCCCTTTGCCCGCGCAGGCGGGCCATTCGGGCCTCTTCAAGCAGGCCCATCACCGTGGCCGCACGCGGCTGCGCCACCATGTCGGCGAGGGCTCCGCTGTAGGCGGGCAGACCGCGGCGCACCGGTTTGAAGAAGATGTCCTCGCCCAGCTCCACGATGCCAGGCATCACCGCGCTGCCGCCAGTGACGACGATGCCTGAGGACAGCACTTCCTCGTAGCCAGAGTCGCGCACCACCTGCTGCACCAGCGAGAAGATCTCTTCCATGCGGGGCTCGATGACCCCAGCCAACGCCTGCTTGGTCAGCATCCGCGGCCCACGATCGCCCAGCCCTGGCACCTCCAGCTGGTCCTCCGGATGGGCTAGCAACTGCTTGGCCACCCCATGCGAGACCTTGATGTCTTCAGCATCCTTGGTGGGTGTGCGCAGGGCCATGGCGATGTCGCTGGTGATCAGGTCGCCCGCGATCGGAATGACTGCCGTGTGGCGGATGGCGCCACCCGTGAAGATCGCTACATCGGTGGTGCCCGCGCCGATGTCCACCAGCGCCACGCCCAGTTCCTTTTCATCCTGCGTGAGCACCGAGTGACTGGAGGCCACCGGGTGCAACACCAGCTGCTCCACCTCAAGCCCGCAGCGACGCACGCATTTGACGATGTTCTCAGCCGCGCTTTGTGCACCGGTCACGATGTGGACCTTGACCTCCAGGCGGATGCCGCTCATGCCGATGGGTTCGCGTACGTCCTGTCCGTCGATGACGAACTCCTGCGGCTCCACCAGCAGCAGGCGCTGGTCGTTCGGGATGTTCACCGCCTTCGCGGTCTCGATCACCCGGGCCACGTCGGTCGGTGTGACCTCGCGGTCCTTGATCGCGACCATGCCGCTCGAGTTGATGCCACGGATGTGGCTGCCGGTGATGCCGGTGTAGACCCGCGTGATCTTGCAGTCGGCCATCAACTCGGCCTCCTTGAGGGCCTGCTGGATCGAGGCCACCGTCGCGTCGATGTTGACCACCACGCCCCGCTTCAGGCCAACGCCAGCAGCAAGGCCCAGGCCCGCCAGCTTGAGGCTGCCGTCGGCTTGGACCTCCGCCACGACCGCCATGACCTTGCTGGTGCCGATGTCCAGCCCGACCACCAGATCCTTGTATTCCTTTGCCATCAACGTTCCCCTGGTTTCTTTGGCAGCGTCTGCTCCACCCGCATGCCACGCAGCCGCACCGCATAGCCGTCTGCATGCCGCAGATCTGCAAACACGATGGGCTGACCGAAGCGCTGGCTGACCTGCGTGGCGGTTTCCATGAATCGGCGCGTGCGCTGCAACACTTCCGAAGGTGAGCCCCGACCCAGTTCCATCTGCAGTCCACTGTCGAGCGCCACGCTCCAGGAGCCACGGGCATTGACGCTCAGGCGGTCAATGCTGGTCTCCATCTTCTCGAACATTGGCACCAGGCCGCGGTAGAGCTCAAGGGCAAGCGGGGCGGCTTCCACGGGACCTTCCAGCCGTGCGAGGTTCTCGTCGTCCACGTCGCCCACATTGGCCTCGAACACCTCCCCCTGCGTATTGAGCAGGCCTATCTCACCCCACAAAGCCACGGCCTGGTGCTCGGTGAGGGACACATGAAGGCGGTTGGGCCACTCGCGCCGGACCACGGCCTGCCGCACCCAAGGCACAGACTCAAAGGCCCGCCTGGCTGCCGACAAGTCAGCGGTGAGGAAGTTGCCGCTGAGCTTGGGCAGGGCGTTGGCGCGAATGGTGTGCACGCTGTTTCGGCCCACATCCCCGTCGATGCGGATGGCCCGGATGGCAAACGCCGGCTGGCGCACCAGCCACATGAGCAACGCGCCAAGCAGCAAGGCCACGGCCAGTACATACAGCACGGTTGCACTCTGGTTCATCAGGCGCACGTCGGTGGGCAGTTCGACTGGGGCCAGACGTCCCGGCAGAGGGCGCACGTAGGTGGTGCTCATGCGTGAGCCCCCGAAGAGCACGCCGCCCCTGCGTCGGTTCGGGCCATGGCCAGGATGCGAACACAGAGGTCGGCGTACCTGAGGCCCGCCGCCTGGGCGGCCATGGGCACCAGGGAATGTCCAGTCATGCCAGGCGAGGTGTTGATTTCCAGCAGGAATGGGGATTGGTCAACCTCGCGCAATATCACGTCCACGCGCCCCCAGCCTCGACAGCCCACCACGGCAAAGGCCTGCTCCGACAGCGTCTGGATCCTGGTGGCCAGATCAGGCGGCAGGTCCGCCGGGCAGTGGTAGCGTGTGTCGTCGCTGTAGTACTTGTGCTGAAAGTCGTAGTTGCCGCCGGGCGCCACGATCTCGACGATGGGAAGCGCCCTGGCGCAGCCTGTGTCGTCTTCTAGCACGGCGACCGTCAGCTCACGGCCAGGGACGAACGCCTCCGCAAGGATCTGCCGGTCGTACCGGCGGCAGGCTGCGAACCCGGCACCCATCGCCTGGGCGTCGCCAATCTTCGCGATTCCGATGGTCGAACCCTCATGCGGGGCCTTGAGCATCAAGGGCAATCCCAGACGCTCGGGGACGCCATGCAGGTCGCTGCCGTCACTGATCACCTCGAAGGCTGGCGTGGGAAGGCCCGCGTCGCGCCACAGGCGCTTGGTGGTCACCTTGTCCATGGCCACTGCCGACGCCATGACCCCGGAGCCGGTGTATGGCAGCCCCAGCACTTCGAGCGCTCCCTGCAGGGAACCATCTTCGCCACCGCGGCCATGCATGGCAATGAAACAGCGGTCAAAGCCCGCTCGCTTCAACTCTGAGAGATCACGTTCACTCGGATCGAAGGCGTGAGCATCCACTCCCTTGCTCCTAAGCGCCTGCAAAACCCCCTGCCCCGACATCAGCGACACCTCGCGTTCGGACGAGGCCCCGCCAAATAGAACCGCCACCTTGCCCAGTTGGCTCACATCGGTCGAACAGCCGTTCACGCCACACCTCCCGTTACGGCCAGGTTCAGCACTTTCTGGGGCACAGCGCCAATCGAGCCTGCGCCCATGGTGATCACCACATCGCCATCGTGCGCGTTGTCCATCACCGCACCGGGCATGTCGGCAATCTCGTCCACGAACACCGGCTCCACCGCACCAGCCACCCTCATCGCGCGCGCCAGCGACCGGCCGTCCGCCGCAACGATTGGCGCCTCACCGGCGGCATACACCTCGGCCAACAGCACTGCATCGGCCGTGCCCAGCACCTTGACAAAGTCTTCAAAACAGTCGCGTGTGCGGGTGTAGCGGTGCGGCTGGAAGGCCAGCACGATTCGCCTCCCCGGAAACGCGCCCCGTGCAGCCGACAGGACCGCCGCCATCTCAACTGGGTGATGGCCATAGTCATCAATCAGAGTGAAATGGCCGCCGCGGCGCGCCACCACTTCCCCGTATCGCTGAAACCTGCGGCCCACGCCCTTGAAAGCGGACAGTGCTCGCAACACGGCGTCGTCTGGCACGTTCAGCTCCACGGCGCAGGCGATGGCGGCCAGCGCGTTGAGGACGTTGTGCGTGCCCGCCAGGTTCAAGGTCACGTCCATTGACGGAAGGGTGACGCCATTGGAACGGGTCACATGGAAGCGCATCTGCCCGGCCAAAGCGTGCACCTGCGTAGCACGGACCTGCGCGCCCTCGCCGAAGCCGTAGGTGGTGATCGGCCGCGATATCAGCGGCGTGATCTCGCGCACCGAGGCGTCGTCGCTGCAGAGAATGGCCGTGCCGTAGAACGGCATCCGGTGGATGAAGTCGACAAAGGCGTGCTTCAGCCGCGCGAAGTCGTGGCCGTAGGTCTCCATGTGGTCGGCATCGATGTTGGTGACCACCGCCATCACCGGCATCAGGTTCAGAAAGGACGCGTCGGACTCGTCCGCTTCGACCACGATGTAGTCGCCCGCACCCAGCTTGGCTCCGGTGCCTGCGCTGTTCAATCGGCCACCAATCACGAACGTCGGGTCCAGACCCGCCTCCGCGAGCACCGAGGCGACCAGACTGGTCGTGGTAGTTTTCCCATGCGTACCGGCGATCGCGATGCCCTGCTTCAGACGCATCAGCTCAGCGAGCATCACGGCCCGAGGCACCACAGGGATGCGCCGCGCCCTTGCGGCCAGCACCTCGGGGTTGCTGGCCTGCACGGCCGTGGAAGTGACCACAGCGTCCGCACCCACCACATGAGCCTGGTCATGCCCGATGAACACGCGGATGCCATAGCTGCGCAACTGGGCTACCACCGTACTGTCCGACTGGTCGGATCCGGTGATGATGTAGCCCAAGTTGTGCAGCACCTCGGCAATGCCGCTCATGCCGCTGCCACCAATGCCCACGAAGTGGATGTGACGGATCGCGTGCTTCATGCGGCCAACCTTTCCAACTCGTCCGCCACGCGTGCCGCAGCGTTTGGCTGCGCCAGCAGGCGGGCCTTGGATGCAAGAGCCAGCAGGCGCTCGCGATTCAGCGAACCCAGCAGCGACGCCAATCCAGGCGGGCTCAGCTCGGCCTGGGGCAGATGGATGGCGCCGCCATGGCCTGCCAGCCAGTTGGCGTTGTCGCGCTGATGTGAGGTGGTGCTCAGCACCAAGGGCACCAGGACACTGGGTACGCCGGCAGCGCAGATCTCGCTGACGGTGATGGCCCCCGCCCGGCAGACCAGCACATCGCAGGCCGCGAGTTCATTGGCCATGTCATCTACGAACGGAGTGACCTGGGCACGGATACCTGCACTGTCGTAGGCAGCCCTGACCGCCTGAACATGCGCCTCCCCTGCCTGGTGGAGGACCTGCGGCCGCTGGTCGAGTGGCATCAACGCCAGCGCGGTCGGCACAGTCTCGTTGAGGACTTTGGCCCCCAGACTGCCACCGACCACCATCAGGCGCAAGGGACCCTCGCGTCCCGAAAAGCGCTGCTCGGGCGGCAACACGGCCGCCACCTCGGGCCGCACTGGGTTGCCAGTGATCACGGCCCCTTGAATGCCCTTCGTGGCCTCGCCCTCGAATCCGAAGGCAATCCGGTCCGCAATGGGAAGAAGCGTCTTGTTGGACAGCAGCAGTGCCGCGTCGGCGTTCACGAGCATCAGGGGGCGGTTGCGCGCCACGCCCATCAAGCCCCCAGGGAAACAGACATAGCCGCCCATGCCCAGCACCACCGTGGGCTTGCGATGCCCAATGATCCGAAAGCAGTCCCAGAACGCCCTGAGCAGGCGCAAACCTCCCAGGGCTGTCTGCAGCAGCGACTTGCCGCGCAAGCCAGAGAAGGCAATCACATCCATGGGAATGCCACTGGGTGGCACCAGCCGGTTCTCCATGCCGGTGGCGGTTCCCAGCCAGCTCACACGCCATCCACGGGCCTGCATCTCGCGCGCCACCGCCAAGCCGGGCATGATGTGACCGCCAGTGCCCGCAGCCATGATGAGGACGGACTTCTTCGCGAAGGGCATGGTGGCGCCGATCACACTCGGCCTCCCCGCATCAGCACACGGTTTTCGGCATCCACCCGAAGCACCACCGCGAGGGCAATGCAGTTCAGCAGGATGGCTGAGCCGCCGTAGCTCATCAGGGGCAAGGTGAGACCTTTGGTGGGCAGCACACCCAGGTTGACGCCCATGTTGATGAAGGTTTGGCAGCCGATCCAGATGCCGACGCCTTGCGCCACCAGACCAGCGAACACCCGGTCCAGAGCGATGGCCTGGCGCCCAATATGGATGATTCGTCGGGTGAGCCAGAAGAACAGGCCGATCACGATGGCCACGCCAATGAAGCCGAGCTCCTCTCCCACCACGGCCAGGAGGAAGTCGGTGTGTGCCTCTGGCAGGTAGTGCAGCTTCTCGACGCTGCCGCCTAGCCCCACCCCGGTCCACTCACCCCGCCCGAACGCGATCAGGGAATGGGTGAGCTGGAAGGCCTTGCCCAGTACATGCTTCTCGTCCCAAGGATTGAGGTAGGCAAAGATGCGCTCTCGCCGGAACTCCGACAAGGAGATCATCAGTGCAAACGAGATGAGCAGCACCGCCAGGATCAGGAAGAACATCCGACCGTTGACGCCCCCCAGAAACAGGATGCCCATCGCGATGGCGGCGATCACGATGAAGGCCCCCATGTCCGGCTCGGCGAGCAGCAGCAGGCCCACCACAGCAATGGCGACTGCCATCGGCAACACGGCTCGGAAGAAGCGCTCCTTGACGTCCATCTTGCGAACCATGTAGTCGGCTGCGTACATCACCACGGCGAGCTTCGCGAGCTCGCTGGGCTGGAAGTTCATGACCCCCAGTGGGATCCACCTGCGAGCGCCGTTGACCCCCTTGCCCACGAATGGGATGAGGACGATGACGAGCAGCAGCAGCGCGAGCACGAACAGCCAGGGGGCGAAACGCTCCCACACCGAAATGGGGATCTGGAATGCGATCAGGGCAGCGCACAACGCAATGCACAGGGACAAGGCGTGCCGGAACAGAAAGTGGGTGTGGGAGTACCGTGCGAACTTCGGGTTGTCGGGCATGGCCACGGAGGCGCTGAACACCATCACCATGCCGAGCGCCAGCAGCCCGATCACCACCCAAACCAGCACCATGTCGAT
>CAZRRW010000053.1:0-12602 GCA_964602505.1 uncultured Burkholderiaceae bacterium | reverse complement strand
CCCTCCTTGAAGTAGGCGGAAGCGCCCAGCACACGCACCGCGTGGTAGTGCGTGAGCACCACGTACTTGATGGGCTTGTCCGTCACCTGGCGGATGCGACGAATCAGGTCTTGCGCCATGGCCGGGGTGGCGGTGGTGTCGATGACCATGCAGCAGTCGGGCCCGATGATGACGCCGGAGTTCGGGTCACCCTCAGCGGTGTAAGCCCAGGCGTGGGGCGACAGAGGCTCGAAGGTGACGGTTTTCTCGGCCAGGTCGGCCTGGCTGGCGAAGGTCTTGGGGGTCATCGGAGGCTCCGGCTGTCGAGTCAAATTCACGAATATGAAATTCGTTACGGATAGGTAAATCTTAGGCGAAGCCCTGCAACTCGTCCGACTCGAGCACCTGCACGCCCGCCCCCGAAGCGGGCTCTTGCCACAGGGCGGTCACCAGCGCCTGGGCCACCGCAGCGGCACTGACCACCCGGTACCTTTTGGGCACCAGGGGGCCAAGGGCATTGGTCAGTGCGATGCCCAGGCCCTCACCAGGGCGCCGCTCGGTGCGCTCGCCGCCCAGGAACGAAGGCCGCGCAAACACCACACGCCGGTAGCCCAGCGCGGCCACGGCCACCTCCATCTCGCCCTTGGTGCGGCTGTAGAACACACGCGAGCGGGCGTCCGCACCGAGGGCGGACACCACGGCCACCCGCTGTGCGCCCTGGGCCAGTGCGGCACGGGCCACGTTCACCACCCCGTGCAAGTCCACTGCTGCAAAGGCCGGCTGAGAGCCAGCCACCTTGATGGTGGTCCCGAGGGCGATGAACACGTCGTCGCAGCGGGGCAGGCCTTGCGGTGCGGCCAGGTCGATGCCAAGGTGGCGCAACTTCGGCGAGGCGATGCCAGCCACCGGGCGCCGCCCCACGGTCAGCACCTGGGCATAGCGTGCGTCGGCCAGCAGCAGGCGCAGCAGTTCCCTGCCCACCAGCCCCGTGGCCCCGGCCACCAACGCGGTGCGGCCCAGATCGTTTGGCGTCATGCCATGCCTTTGCTCAACGGGTTCAAGCCTTGGTCCAGGGTGTCAACCACCAACTCGGCGTACTGCGCGTAGCTCATGCGTCCGCCAGGCTGCAGCCAGGTGAAGGTCCAGTTGATCATGCCGAAGAGCATCATCACCGCGGGCGTCAACTGTTCGCGCGCCGCGCCGGCAAAGCGGGCGGGGTAGGCACGCTGCAGAAAGCGGGCCACAGCGCTGACCACATCGCGCTGGCGGTTGAGGATCTGCTCGCGC
This sequence comes from uncultured Burkholderiaceae bacterium, assembly GCA_964602505.1. Lineage (GTDB taxonomy): Bacteria > Pseudomonadota > Gammaproteobacteria > Burkholderiales > Burkholderiaceae_C > CAZRRW01. The sequence goes on along the minus strand of CAZRRW010000053.1, from coordinate 11,336 downwards.
AGCCCGTCGGGCAGGAATTTCACGTCCTGCGTCAGACAGCGGTGACGGTTGGCCGAGTGCTCGTACTCCGCCAGCAGGGCCTGGACCAGGGCTCGGAACGACGCACCGTCCGCCAGGTCTTCGCGCTGGGCGCGGGCCTGGGTTTCAGCCACGATCACCAGCAGGCGCTGGGTGTAGCGGTCCAGCAGGTCAAACAAGAGGGCGTCCTTGCTGGTGTAGTAGTGGTACAGCCGCGCCTTGCTGGCACCACAGGCGCCCGCCACGTCGGCCATGCTGACCGCAGCAAAGCTGCGCTGCGCAAACAGCGCGGCTGCCTGCTCGAGGATCTCCTCTCGGCGAAGCTCATGGTCCTTGGCAAGGCTGCGGGGCATGGCGCAGCTTAAACCCTGGCCGGGGCCTACCGTTCGTCGTAGCTCACCACCAGCCTGGGCGAGGTGGCGTGGGCCTGGCAAGTGAGCACGAAGCCCTGCTTCACCTCCCACGCCTCCAGGGTGAAGTTGCGGGCCATCTCGACCGTGCCCTCCAAGAGCCTGGCTCGGCAGGTGCAGCACACGCCGCCCTTGCACGAGTACGGCAGGTCCAGCCCGGCGTCCAGCGCCGCGTCGAGCACCGCCTGCCCGGGGGCCACCTGAACCGGGTAGGACTTGCCGTCGAGCACCACGGTCAGTTCTGCACCATCGCCGCGCTTCTCTGCAGCGGGTGCCGCGATAGCGCCCGCAGGGCGCCCATTGGCGGTGGGCGGGGGGGTGCCAAGCGGCGACGCGCCCGCCACTGGAAGCGGCGTACCGAAGCGTTCGGTGTGGATGTGCGCCCGGGTCAGGCTATGCTGTGGGGTGCTCGCCAGCAAGGCGGCCTCCACCGCGTCGATCATGTCGTTCGGCCCGCAGATGAAGGCCTCGTCAAAGCGTTCGTGGCGCAAGGGGCCATCCAGCAAGGCATGCACCTTGGCCGCGTCGATGCGCCCGTTGAACAGCGCCACCTCCTGGTGCTGCCGCGACAGCACATGGATCAGGTTGAAGCGGCCGAGGTGGCGGTCTTTCAAGTCTTCCAGCGCCTCGCTGAACAGGATGCTGGCGACCTGGCGGTTGCCGTACACCAGGGTGAAGCGGCTGGCGGGCTCGGTGGCCAGCGTGGTGCTGATGATGGACAGCAGCGGCGTGATGCCAGAACCTGCGGCGAAAGCCAGGTAGTGCTTGGCCTGTGCCGCGTCCAGCGGCGTGAAGAAGCGCCCCTGTGGCGGCAGGACCTGCACGGCCGCCCCCGGCTTCAGGTGTTCGCGGGCCCAGGGGCTGAAGGCGCCACCGGCCACGGCCTTGATGCCCACTTCGAGGCGACCGCTGCTGAGGTAGTCGTGCACGGATGAGCAAATGGAATACGAGCGGCGCAGGGCCTGCCCACCCACCTCGGCCGCTAGGGTGAGGTACTGGCCCTGGGTGAAGGCAAAGGCGTCGCGCAGCGCGGCAGGCACCTCAAACTGGACGCAGGCCGCACCCGCTTCGTGTCGAACGGCAGCCACGGTCAGGGCGTGAAGGCGGGGGGCAGACATGCGGACACGGGCCTCAGTAGGGCTTGAAGTAGTCAAACGGCTCCATGCAGCTCAGGCACCGGTAGAGCGACTTGCAGGCAGTGGATCCAAAGGGCGAGGTTTCGGTGGTCTGATGGCTGCCGCATTGCGGGCAGGGCACCACCACCCGGCCGGGCTTTGGGCGCAGCTGAACGACGTTGGTAGGCGGGCGTTGGGCATGCGGCGCATCACCGCGCGGCGGCGCAATGCCATAGGCCGCCAACTTGGCCTTTGCCTCGGTGCTCATCCAGTCGGTGGTCCAGGCCGGGGCCAGCACCGTGACCAGGCGAAAGGGCCCCACGCCTTCACGGTCCAGTGCGGTGCGGATGTCGTCTTCAATCTGCCCCATGGCCGGGCAGCCGTTGTAGGTGGGGGTGATGGTGACATCGATCACCTGGTCGGCCTCGTTCCACACCACGCTGCGAAGGATGCCCAGTTCTTCGATGCTGATGACCGGAATCTCCGGGTCGGGAATCTGGCGGATCAGTTCGCGTGCGCGGTGCACCGCCTGCACGTCGAACCCGGCCTGGGGATAGCGGGTCTCGATGGCCATGTCACCAGCTCGCGCCCGGATGCGCGCGGGCGACTGACTGCATCTCGGCCAGCAGGTAGCCCATGTGCTCCGAGTGCAGGCCCTGGCTGGCACGCGCCGCCATGGTGGGCGTGGCCGACAGGCTGGGCAGGGAGAGGGTGGCCTCATGCGCCGCATCGCGCATGAGGGCCTCAAACCGCTCACGCAACTCGTGCTCGCGGATCCAGAATTCGGCGGTGTAGGGCCACCAGTGCGCCAGGGCCCGCTGCATGCGGCCGTGCGATTCGTCGGTGCCATCACCCAGGCGAACGAACCAGTCGCGGGCGTGGCGCCAGTGGTACGCCGCTTCCTTGGCGCTCTTGGCTGCAATGGCGGACAGCTGCGCATCAGGGGTGCCGGTGCCGCCCTCGCCATGGCGAGCGGCCAGCTTGGGCCACAGCAGCAGCATGTAGGCCGACCAGATGGCATTGCGCACCACCGTGACGGCATAGTCCCGCTCGGTGCGGCTGCGCGCGTCGGCACCAATGTGATGAGGCAGCTCACACAGGGTGAAGTTTCGGAACTCGGCCTCACCCCGCCAGTAGGCGTAGTAGTCTTCAGTCTTGCCTGCCCCCTCCAGTGTCGCGGCGTGCTGGTAGAGCAGGCGGGCCTGCCCAATCAGGTCGAGCGACAGATTGGCCATGGCGATGTCTTCTTCCAGCACCGGGCCGTGGCCACACCACTCGGCGTTGCGCTGGCCGAGGATGAGGGCGTTGTCCGCCAGATGCAGGATGAGCGCAAGCTGACCCACAGAAACTGTGTCCAATGCACTCACATGTGCCCCACTTCGGCGGGGATGTCATAAAAGCTTGGGTGGCGGTAGATCTTGTCGGCCATGGGCTCGAACAGCTCCGCCTTGTCGTCGGGCTGGCTGGCGGTGATGTGCGAACTGGGCACCACCCAGATGCTCACGCCCTCCTGCCTGCGGGTGTAGACGTCGCGGGCCATCTGCAAGGCCTGCTGCGCGTCGGCCGCGTGCAGGCTGCCGCAGTGCTTGTGTTCCAGCCCCTGCTTGCTGCGCACAAACACTTCCCAGAGCGGCCATTCCGGCGCGACAGAGGTTCCGGCGCCGGGCCGCCCCAAGCCGGAACGCGCCCCCTCGGGGGGCAGCGAGGACGCGTCAGCGCCGAGCGTGGGGGCAGTTAGGCCCTTCATGCTGCCTCCGGCATGTCAGCTTTGGCGCGCGCGGTCTTCCTGGCCGCATGTGCCACGGCCGCCTCGCGCACCCAGGCACCGTCGTCGTAGGCCTTGCGCCGGGTGGCCAGGCGCTCGGCATTGCAGGGGCCCTGGCCGCCGATCACCGCCCAGAACTCCGCCCAATCGATGGGGCCGATGTCGTAGCTCTTGCGCTCATCGTTCCACCGCAAGGCCGGGTCGGGGATGCGCAGACCGAGGATGTCGGCCTGCGGCACCGTGGCGTCCACGAAGCGCTGGCGCAGGTCGTCGTTGCTGATGCGCTTGATGCCCCAGCGCATGGACTGCTCGGAATTTGGGCTGTCGGTGTCGGGCGGGCCAAACATCATGAGGCTGGGCCACCACCAGCGGTTCAGGGCGTCCTGGGCCATGGCCTTCTGCTCGGGGGTGCCACGGGCCAGGGTGAGCATGATCTCGTAGCCCTGGCGCTGGTGAAAGCTTTCTTCCTTGCAGATACGGATCATGGCGCGGGCATACGGGCCGTAGGAGCAGCGGCACAGGGGCACCTGGTTCATGATGGCCGCGCCGTCCACCAACCAGCCGATTGCGCCCACATCGGCCCAGGTGAGGGTGGGGTAGTTGAAGATGGAGCTGTATTTGGCCTTGCCCGAATGCAGGGCCTCGATCATCTGGTCGCGGCTGGTGCCCAGGGTTTCTGCGGCGCTGTACAGGTACAGGCCATGGCCGCCTTCGTCCTGCACCTTGGCCAGCAGAATGGCCTTGCGCTTGAGGCTGGGTGCGCGGGTGATCCAGTTGCCCTCGGGCAGCATGCCGACGATCTCGCTGTGGGCGTGCTGGCTGATCTGGCGGGTCAGGGTCTTGCGGTAGGCCTCGGGCATCCAGTCCTGCGGCTCGATCTTTCGGTCGGCGTCCAGCGCAGCATTGAAGCGGTCCAGCAGGCGCTGCTCGGCGGCAGAGCCGGCGGCGGTGGTTTCGGTTTTGACGAGTTGGGCGTACACGAGCGACCTCCAGTCCAAGCTCACATCCTAAAACAAAACCGACCACTCGGTCGGTTTTGATGGATTGCCTGTCGGGCCAGGCCCAACCACCGCCTAGGACTGCACTTGTCCACAGGTTGGGGCATCCGGCACCCGGCCATGCCATAATGGTGGGCTTCGCGTTTTTCAGCCTGCGCGGAGTGCTTGGGTCAGCCATGTGCAGACCCCAAGCGTGCAAACACAAGAGGCCACCGCCAGAGTGGCGCCTTGGCTGGTTTGCAAGGCTGCCTTTGTCATCAGGACTACCCATGAAAACCTTCGTTGCCAAACCAGCCGAAGTGAAGCATGAGTGGTTTGTGATTGACGCGACGGACAAGGTCCTCGGCAGAGTCGCCAGCGAAGTGGCTCTCCGGTTGCGCGGCAAGCACAAAGCCATTTACACGCCTCACGTCGACACCGGCGATTTCATCGTCATCGTCAACGCGTCCAAGATTCGCGTAACCGGCCAAAAGGCCGAGCAAAAAATCTACTACCGCCACACCGGCTACCCGGGCGGCATCCGCGCCACCGCGTTCAAGGACATGCAGGCCAAGCATCCTGGCCGTGCGCTTGAGAAGGCGGTCAAGGGCATGCTGCCCAAGGGCCCTCTCGGCTACGCGATGATCAAGAAGCTCAAGGTGTATAGCGGTGCAGAGCACCCGCACACCGCCCAGCAACCCAAGCCGCTGGCGATTTAAGGAGCCGACATGATTGGTGAATGGAACAACGGCACCGGCCGCCGCAAATCGAGCGTGGCACGGGTGTTCATCAAGAAGGGCTCGGGCAAGATCGTGGTGAACGGCAAGCCCATCGAGCAGTATTTCGGTCGCCAGACCTCGATCATGGTCTCGCGCCAGCCTCTGGTGCTGACCAACAACGAGCAGGCCTTTGACATCCAGGTCAACGTGCACGGCGGTGGCGAGACCGGCCAGTCGGGTGCGGTGCGCCTGGGTATCACCCGTGCGCTGATCGACTACGACGCCGCCCTCAAGCCCGCCTTGTCGGCAGCTGGCTACGTGACCCGTGACGCCCGTGAGGTGGAGCGCAAGAAGGTTGGTCTGCGATCGGCCCGCAAGCGCAAGCAGTTCTCCAAGCGCTGATTCAGCGCAAGGGCTGGCGCTGCGACACCCTGCAGCGGCTGGCAAATCAGGAAAGCCGCTGCAACCCAGCGGCTTTTTTGTTGCCCTTTCTCACCGATCAGCCTAGGCCAGCCGACATGCAGCGGGCGCACAATCACACCCCCACGAGGATTCGTCCATGACGCAGAAGATCAAGATTGGCATTGTCGGCGGCACCGGCTACACAGGGGTGGAGCTGCTGCGCATCCTGGCCACTCACCCGAACGCCGAACTGAGGGTGATCACATCGCGCGGCGAGGCGGGCACGCCGGTGGCCAAGATGTTCCCCAGCCTGCGCGGCCGGGTGGATCTGGTGTTCCAGGCGCCCGACGAGGCCAGCCTGAAAGCCTGTGACGTGGTGTTCTTCGCCACCCCGCATGGCGTGGCCATGGCCCAGGCACCCGCCTTGCTAGCCGCAGGGGTCAAGGTGATCGACTTTGCCGGTGACTTCCGGTTCCAGAGTGTGGAAACCTTTTCGGCCTGGTACAAGATGCCGCATACCTGCCCGGATCTCCTGGCCGAGGCGGCCTACGGGCTGGTGGAGTTGAACCGCGAGGCCATCCGCAAGGCACGCATCGTGGGCAACTCGGGCTGTTATCCCATCACCGTGCAACTGGGGTTTGCGCCCCTGTTGCGCGCCCGCCTGGTGGACCCGAGAAGCCTCATTGCCAACAGTGCATCGGGGGTGAGCGGGGCCGGGCGCAAAGCCGAGGTTGGGACCCTGCTGGCCGAGGCTGGCGACAACTTCAAGGCCTACGGCACGGCTTTCCGCAACGAGCTTGGCGAAGGCCACCGCCACGCGCCCGAGATCAACGATCAGTTACGCCGCATCGACCCGCAGGTCAACGTGCAGTTCGTCCCCCACCTGCTGCCCATGATCCGCGGCATCCACTCGACGCTGTATGCCAGGCTGAATGCCGCTGGCCAGGCGAAGACCCAGGCCGAGCTGCAAGCCCTGTTCGAGCAGGCCTACGCGGACGAGCCCTTTGTGGACGTGCTGCCCGCAGGCAGCGAGCCCGACACCCGCTCGGTGCGCGGCAGCAACACGGTGCGCATCGCGGTGCACAAGCCGCAGCCCGACCTGGCCATGGTGCTGGTGGTGGAGGACAACCTCACCAAAGGTGCCTCCGGCCAGGCGGTGCAATGCATGAACCTCATGTTCGGGCTGCCCGAGACCACGGGCCTCCTGCACGTGCCGCTGCTGCCCTGACATGCGGACAAGCCGCCTCTAGGCCAGGCCCTGAAAGAGCATCCTCATGCGCTGGAAGCTGCTCAAACGCCGGCTGACCATCAGTGCCCCGCGCATGGCCGTGCGCAGCCACCTGCCTTGGCCCCTGCGCTGGGCGGTGATGGCCTTGATGCTGGGCTTTTCGGGTGCGATCGCCCTGTGGGCCTTCGAGCTGGGCAAGGGCTTCGCGGGCATCGACAGCACCAGCCGGGAGGAGATCGCTGCCATGCGCAATGAACTCGCGGCCCTGCGGGCCGAGCGCGAACAGGTGCTGTCCAAGGCCAACACCGCGGACAGCGCCGTCAAGGCCGAGCGCGCCGCCCAGCAGGCCCTGGCGGCACAGCTCAAGCAAATCGAGGCCGAGAACCGCAATTTGCGGGATAACCTGGGCTTCTTCGAGCGCCTCCTGCCTGCGGGCACCGGCGAGGGCCTGGCGATCCGCGGGTTGCAGGGCGAGATGCTGGCTTCCGGCCAGTTCCGCTACCAGGTGCTGATCGTCCAGAGCGGCAAGAACCAGCCCGACTTCAACGGCAGCATCGAACTGACCGTCGGCGGCACCCATGGGGGCAAGGCGTGGAGCCTGGTGCTGCCGCCAGGTGCGGCTCCATTGCAGGTCAAGCAGTACAAGCGGATTGAAGGGGTGGCCGATATCCCCGCAGATTCGACTGTCAAACAACTGCAAGTGAAAGTAACGCAGAATGGTGCGGTGAAAGCGTCGCAGATCGCGAAGATCTGAGTGCGATTCACCGGCCCACCCGGCCACAGACACCCGTTCACCGCTCAGCAGGGGCCCTGGCCCCAGAGGAAGACCTCATGTTCTCGCGCAAGAAACAGCCCGCCATCCGCAGCCTCATCGGCGCAGGCACGACCATCACGGGCAAGTTCAGTTTCGAGGAGGGCCTGCGCATTGACGGTGCCGTCAAGGGCGATATCGAGGCTGGAACCGACAAGGGCAGCATGCTGGTCATCAGCGAACATGCCACGGTCGAAGGCAGCATTCGGGCTGACCATGTGGTGGTCAACGGCACGGTGCATGGCCCCATCCACGCGGCAGAACTGCTCGAACTGCAACCCAAGGCCCGCATTCACGGCGACGTCCAGTACGCCGCGCTGGAGATGCACCAGGGCGCCGTGATCGATGGCACCCTGAGCCCCCTGAAGGCCGGTGGCGCGGCCGACGCCAAGCCAGCCTTGGTGTTGGCGGCCAGCAACCAGTAGCGTGCGGGGTGCCTACACTGGCCCCAGCAATGTTTACCGATTTACTCGACAATTAGGGCTGACAGGAGCTGACCACCATGAGTGCTGTTGCCCAAGACATCGTTTCAACGCCCGCCATGGAGGAGCCGCCCACTCCCATCGTGTTCACCGACTCGGCCGCCGCTAAAGTGGCCGAACTGGTAGCCGAGGAAGGCAACCCCGACCTGAAGCTGCGCGTCTTCGTGCAAGGCGGTGGCTGCTCGGGGTTTCAGTACGGGTTCACCTTCGATGAGATCGTCAACGACGACGACACGCAGATGCAGAAGGGCGGCGTCACTCTGTTGTGCGACGCCATGAGCTTGCAGTACTTGATGGGCGCCGAGATCGACTACAAGGACGACCTCAACGGCGCTCAGTTCGTCATCAAGAACCCTAACGCCACCACCACCTGCGGCTGCGGGTCGAGCTTTTCGGTCTGACGGGTTGGCCCTGCGTACGCCGTCTCAGGCTGCCGGGTAAAGCGCTCCAAGCACCCGCCCGCCCAGGGCGCCAGTGGCTGCGGGCAGATTGCTGGGCCTCCGTTGTGTGAACCGCCAGGCTAACCAGGCAAATGCCAAGGCCTCCACCTGGTCTGGCGGCACCCCCAGGGCCTGGGTGGTCACCACCTCGACCGCTGGCAAGCGCTGGCGCAACAGATCCAGCAGATGGCCGTTGAAGGCCCCGCCCCCGCACACCGCCGCGTGCCGCACGGTTGGCGGCGCCCAACGCCAAGCCTCTGCGACGCTTTGGGCCGTGAACGCGGCCAGGGTGGCCTGCACATCGGCTGGCGGAGGGCCACCTTGGCCAGTTGAGCGCGCGAGACTGGCGAGCTTGTCGTCCAGCCACGCCAGGTTGAAGAGCTCCCGCCCGGTGCTTTTTGGAGGCGGCTGCTTCAGGTAGGGCTCAGCCAGCAGCAATTGCAGCAAGTGCTTGCTCACTTTTCCGTTCCGCGCCCAACTGCCGTCCCGGTCAAATGGCTGTCCCAAGTGGCGCTTCGTCCATCCGTCCATCAGCACATTGGCGGGGCCGCAGTCGAAGGCGGTCACCACGCCATCGGCCTGCACGAAGGTCCAGTTGGCGATGCCCCCGAGATTCAGCACGGCGATGGCCTGACCCGGCTTGGCAAGGGCGGCGAGGTGATAGCCCGGGGCCAGCGGTGCGCCCTGGCCTCCTGCGGCGAGGTCGCGGCTGCGAAAGTCGGCGACCACGTCGATGCCCGTGCGTTCGGCCAGCCATGCCGGCGCCTGGACCTGGACCGTATAGCCGCAAGGCATGCCCGGTAGAAGGGCCGGGTGGTGACGAACCGTCTGACCGTGCGCGCCGATGGCCCGAACCGCCGACGTCTCGCAATCGGCCAGCCGCAATAACTCGGCCACCACGCTGGCATAGGCCTGGGTCACCTGCAGCCCCGCCACCTGTGCGCGGTGCAGCTCATTGAGGCCACCGCCGGGCACGTTGAGCGCCAGCAACTCGGCCTGCAGATCAGCGGGAAAGGGCTGGTGGACATGGGCCCTGGCCTGGCCGGCAGGATGGGCCGCCGAGAAATGGGCAAGCCCCCCATCCACCCCGTCTAGCGAGGTGCCCGACATCAGGCCGATGAACAGCCCCTCGGAGTCCGTTGCGTCGGGCTGGCGGCTCACTCCACCCGCGCCATGCGCTCTTCGACGCCGCGCACGTAATCCAGCTTGCGGCGCTGGGTTTGCGCCACGGTGGCAAAGCGCTCGCGGCTTTCAGCCGCTACGGGCACCGCCTCAGACTGCTTGGCCAGGGTCAGCGGGTCCTTGAAGACGCCGTTCTCGCGGTATTCGAAATGCAGGTGAGGCCCGGTGGCCCAACCGGTAGCCCCGACCTTGCCAATCGTCTGGCCTCGGCTGACCGCCTGGCCCTTCTTCACGTCGATGGCACTCAGGTGCGCATACACCGTCTGGGCCTTGTTGCGGTGGCCCACGATCACCACGTTGCCGTAGCCGTTCTGCCAGCCGGCGAAGTCCACCACGCCATCGCCCACGCTGCGCACGGGCGTGCCGGTGGGGGCTGCGTAGTCCACACCGGTGTGCGCCCGCCAGGTCTGCAGGATGGGGTGAAAACGCATGGCAAAGCCGCTGGTCACTCGCGAAAACTCCAGCGGCGAAGCCAGGAAGGCCTTGCGCAGGCTCTGCCCGTCGAAGGTGTAGTAACCGCCGCGCAGCTTGCCTTCGGGCGTGCGCTCTTCGAACCACACAGCCTGGTAGGTCTTGCCGTTGTTGACGAATTCGGCGCTCAGAATGCGCCCCACCCGCACCGGCTGGCCTTCGGCTTCCATGGCCTCGTAAACCACGCTGAAGCGGTCGCCCTTGCGCAGGCTGCGGTGGAAATCAATGTCGCCGGAGAAGATGTCGGCCAGCTTGATGGCCACCGTGTCAGACAGGCGGGCGTCGTCGATGGCCGCGAACAGCGAGGTGCGGATGGTGCCACCCGCAATGCGGACAGCGGGTACCAGCGGCACCGACTCCAGCCTTGAGGCAAAGGCCTGCCGCGGCGCACTCGACAAGGCGCCACCTTCGGCACGCTCCACCGAGATACGGCGAAAACTGGTTTCCTCGTCAGTGCCAAAGCGTACGACCAGACGCTTGAGGCTGCCGTCCCGGGAAGCTTCGGCCACCACCCGCTTGCCCGGGCGCCCTTGCAGGATCTGGCGGGCCAGTGGGTCGTGGCGCAGAAACTGGGCTGCTGCGGCATCTGACAGGCCCAGCCGGGCCAGCAGGGTGTCGGCGGTGTCGTTGGCCCGGGTGAGTTCACTGCGGTGAAGCTGCCAGTCCAGGGCGTCCAGCAGGCTGGCCTGACTGGCCAGGCTGTCGCGCAGGCCCGGGGCGTCCAGCGCCTCAATGACAGTCGACTTGGGCAGGGTGGCCGCGTCGGGTGCCAGAGGGGCCACGCCGAAGGCCGTCACGCCGGTGCCCAGCACCACGGCCAAGCCCGCGCCAACCACTTGCCGGGGGTGGCGGCGCAGACGCGGGATCAGGAATTCCCGGGCCCAATGCTGAATGTCGCTGGCCAAAGACTGGCCGGCGATGAGAAATGACTTCATGCGGGTCGGCGGCGATGCGAAACCGAGCGCGACGCGACACCTAAAATTTGGGCCTCGCCACACTTGTCCGGTGCGGCTCTCTGAGGAGCCTTGACTCGGGGAAAAGCGTCGAGTTTAGCGGCCGAGACCTGACACTCATTGTGGAAAACCCTGATGCCTGCCCCGTCAAGCCCCCCCTCCAGCCCACCGGCCAACCTCAGCGACCGGGTGCGCGAAGCGCTGGCCATCAGCCTGCGTGGCAGCGAAGAGCTGATCCCCCAGGACGAATGGGCGAAGAAGCTGCAGAAAAGCGAAGCCACGGGCCAGCCCCTGCGCATCAAGTTCGGCATGGACCCCACCGCGCCCGACCTGCATCTGGGCCACACCGTCGTGTTCAACAAG
>CAZRRW010000052.1:0-12652 GCA_964602505.1 uncultured Burkholderiaceae bacterium | reverse complement strand
CCTAGCTGGACGATACGATGCCCATCGAGAAAGTGCTTGTCGTTGACGATTCGAAGACCGAACTGACATTCCTGTCAGACCTGTTGCGTGGCAAGGGGTATCAGGTCCGCACCGCCGAGAACGGGGAAGAGGCCTTGCGGCGCCTGGCCGAGGAGAAGCCTGACCTGATCCTGATGGATGTGGTGATGCCAGGTCAGAACGGTTTTCAGGTGACCCGCACCATCACCAAGGACCCTGCCTATGCGGGGCTGCCGGTGATCATGTGCACTAGCAAGAGCCTCGAGACGGACCGGGTGTGGGGCATGCGCCAGGGCGCACGCGACTACGTGACCAAACCGGTGAACGCCGACGAGCTGCTCGCCAAGATCAAGGCGCTCGGCTGAGCCGGCAACGGTCGCGGGCCACTTTCCCAGGGCGTTCGGGGTTCTGACACACCATGGCCAAGCAAGCCCTTCGCGACCTGCAGTCACGGCTGGCCGAACGCATGCAGGCTGCCCGTTCGCAGGAAGCGGTAAGGTCGTGGTTGGCTGTCGAGGGCGGTGGACACGGGTACCTGCTCCCCCTTGATGAGGCGGGCGAGATATTCCCAGTCACCTCGCCGCATCCGGTTCCGTTCACGCGGCCGTGGTTCATGGGAGTGGCCAATCTGCGCGGCGGACTGTATGGCGTGGTGAACCTGGCCGAGTTCATGACCGCGCAGTCCAGAAGCGGCTCGGCACCGGTGGATGCGTTGCGCGACAGTGCCCGGCTGGTGGCGTTCAACGCGTCACTGGAGATCAATTGCGCCCTCTGGGTTGACCGCCTTGCGGGCTTGCGCGCTGAGGATCGCCTCAGGCGTCTGCCAGGGGAGGCGCAGGGCCAGCATGGGCCCTTCGTCGGGGAGTTGTTTGAGGATGAAACGGGTCGGCGGTGGCGAGAGTTGCGACTCGCGGCACTCGCCAACGAACCGACCTTCTTGGGTATTGGTGAAGGAAGTTGAGCATGGCACTCGCTGACAGACTGAAGACGCTCTTCAAGCGCAAAGACCGATCTGACGCCAACGAGGCAGCCCAGGCGCCTGGTGAGGCGCTTGACGCCATGGACGTGGCGACGTTCGCCGACGGATCAGCGGCGGGGGACGCCAATTCGACGGTGGGCATGACGGCGGCTTTCGGCGACGACGCCGCCACCCGCTCGCTGGGCGGCGACAGCCAGTTTCTGGCACGTGATGAGCCGCCACTGACGCCCAAGCCGCAAGCCAGCGGTTTTCGCTTGCCGCTGGTGGGCCAATGGCCTCTGGAGCAACAACGCCGCTTCTTCCAGAATGGCGCGGTGTTGTCCTTCGTGCTGGTGCTGGTCGTCGCCGGTCTGGCGTTGCAGCGCGCGAACGTGCTGGCCAAGCAGGTGGCGGTGACCGGCGATGCGACGACCGAGTCGCAACGGTTGGCGAAGGCGGTCTCACAGGCCTTGGTCGGTGCAGCCAGTGCCTTCCCCGAGGTCCGGGACTCCTCGACCCGATTGGCGCGTGACGTGCGTGGCCTTCGATCGGGTGACGTGGAGATTCCCGTGGAGGCGGTGCCCGAGGTGCAGCAGCCGAAGGTTACCGCGCTGCTCCCTCTGATTGAGCGCGCCGAGCGCAACGCAAACGCCATCGTGGCGCAAGAGAAGGTGCTGACCCAGGTGGGGCAGGCGCTGCGCACCATCAACCGGCAATCGTCCGACCTGCTCGAGATTGCCGAGACGGTGTCGTCCCTCAAGCTGCAACAGAACGCGCCCGCCGCTGAGATCTCTGCTTCAGGTCAGCTGGTGATGCTGACGCAGCGAATCGGCAAGTCGGCCAACGAGTTCCTGACCATGGAGGGAGTGTCGCCAGAGGCGGTGTTCCTGCTGGGCAAGGACCTGAATTCCTTCCGCGAGATCGCCTCGGGACTGAAGGACGGCAGCCCCGAGCTGCGCCTGGCTGCCGTGAAGGACACCCAGACCAAGGATCGCCTGGAGGCGCTGCTCGCCTTGTACGAGCAGACCCGGACGCAGGCGGGTGCCATCCTGGGCAACCTGCAAGGTCTGGTGGCAGCCCGCGAAGCGCAGTCGGCCATCATCGCCGAGTCGGAGCCGCTGCGAAAAGGGCTTGAAGAACTGCGGGCTGAGCTGTCGGCCCAGGGCGGTCTGAACCCCGCGTCTGCTGTTGCCTTGTTGATCACCATCCTGCTGGCCCTGGCCTTTGCTGCCGGTGTGGCTTACATCCAGCTGCAGGACAGCCGTGAACGCCAGGCGCTTGCGGAGCAGCAGCGGCTTGAAGCCGAGACGCAGGAGCAGGAGGCCAAGCGTGTCAACGACGCCAATCAGGCGGCCATTCTGCGATTGATGAACGAGCTGCAGACGGTGGCCGAAGGCGACCTCACCCAGCAGGCCACCGTGACCGAAGACATCACCGGCGCGATTGCCGACTCGGTGAACTACACGGTGGAAGAACTGCGAAGCCTGGTGGCCCAGGTGCAGGGTACAGCCGCTCGAGTGACGCAGACCGCCGCCCAGGTGGAAGCCACGTCCACCGAGCTGCTGGCGGCCTCCACCGAGCAGCTTCGCGAGATTCGCGAAACCGGCCAGTCGGTGCTCGACATGGCGAGCCGAATCAACGAAGTGTCCAGTCAGGCGCAGCAGTCGGCTCAGGTGGCACGCCAGTCGCTGGAGGCCGCCGAACAGGGTTTGTCGGCCGTACAGAACGCCATCGGCGGCATGAACTCGATTCGTGAGCAGATCCAGGAAACATCCAAACGTATCAAGCGCCTTGGCGAATCGTCCCAGGAGATTGGCGAAATCACCGAGCTGATCTCGGACATTACCGAACAGACCAACGTGCTGGCCTTGAACGCCGCCATCCAGGCAGCATCCGCTGGTGAAGCCGGACGAGGCTTCTCGGTGGTGGCAGAAGAAGTGCAGCGCCTGGCTGAACGCTCGGCAGACGCCACACGCCAGATCTCGGCGCTGGTGAAAGCCATTCAGACCGACACGCAAGACGCGGTGGCCGCCATGGAGCGCTCCACCCAGGGTGTGGTGGAAGGTGCCAAGCTGTCCGACAACGCAGGCGCTGCGCTGGGCGAGATCGACCGGGTGTCACGCCGGCTCGCGGAGCTGATTGAGGACATCTCCCAGCAAGCGTCCAAGGAGGCAGCCTCTGCCAACGTGGTGGCCGGCAACATCCAGCACATCTTCGCGGTGACAGAGCAGACGGGTGAAGGCACCCGCTCCACGGCCCAGCTCGTTCGCGAGCTGTCCCGCTCGGCTGAAGAGTTGCGCCAGTCGGTGACCCGGTTCAAGATCGCGGCCTGATCGGGCATCGCATGGCGACCGACCTCGCCTCCATCCCTGGCAGTCAGAAATCTGATCTGAGCCCTCTGGCCTGGGTGCTGGAGGAGTTGCAGAGAAGCCTGGATCAGTCCAACAAGGCTTTGCGGCGATTTTTGCGTGAGCGTGACGAGAGCGCGTCATCAGGGGAACTGGCCTGTGAACCAGTTGGCCTTCGCGCGGCCCGCACGCAGGTCTACCAGGGCGTCGGGGCACTGGAGATGGTGGGCGAAGACATCGCCGCGCTGTATCTGCGCACCATCGAAGCCGGGTTGGGCGTACTGGCGGCCAAGCCGTCCCGGCTGAGTGAGTCGAGCGTCAGCGAGATAGAGCGGGCCTGCTTTGCGCTGGTCGACTATCTGGGGGCCAAGCTGGCCGGTCGGGCGGTGTCCAGCGTTGGGCTGTTTCCCCAGTACCAGGCGGTCGCTGCCCTGGCGGGTGCCGAACGCATCCATCCGGCGGATCTGTGGCCCCACCGGTTGCGCTGGGCGCAGGTTCAGGCGGCCGTCGCCCGCAGTCAGGCTGACCCGACGCAGCTGCGGCAGGGCTTCGAGCGTGGCCTACTGGACTTGATGCGTGGCAATGCCCCGGCGGGTGCGGCGGCCATGCTGGAGACCTCTTGCCAGATCGCCAGCCGATCCACCAGCCGTGAAGCGATGTCGTTTTGGGCCATTGCCAGCGCGTGGGCGGAAGCACTGGGCAAAGGGCTGCTCGCGGCGGATTTGCATGTCAAGCGCACGGGATCGCGTCTGTCCATGCAGGTGGGTGCCTGGAGCAGGGGGGACGTCAGTGTCTCGGAGCGTCTGGCCACCGACATGCTGTTTTTCTGCGCGGTCGCTGGCTCAGGAGACGCCGCGAACACGCCGTGGCTGACTGCGGTACGGCGGGCTCACGGGTTCGAGGCGGGAACGACACTGCAGTACGAGACCCCAGTCTTCGGCTTGGTGGATCCGGCTGTGGTACAGCAGGCCCGCAAGCGTCTTGCCCAGGCCAATGACAGTTGGACTGCGGTGACTGGCGGTGACATGGGCCGGGCCCGGCTGGTGGTCGATCAGTTCGCGGCGCTGGCCGATGCCATTGAACGGCTGCATCTCGACGGCAAGGGCCTGGGCGTGACCCTCAACCGAGTGGCTGCGATGACAGCGCAGTCGTCCGAGGCTCCCCGAGCCGAGCTCGGCTTGGAGGTGGCCACTGCCCTGCTGTTCATCGAGGCATCGCTCGATGACCTGGACCCGGCCAACCCCCAGGCCGCTCTGCGTGCCTCCAAGCTGGCTCAGCGTGTGGAGGAGGTCCGCTCTGGTGGCCCCAGCGCGCCGCTGGAAGCCTGGATGGAAGATCTCTACCGGCGGGTGTCTGAGCGCCAGACCATGGGCACGGTGATGGCCGAGTCCCGCTCTTTGCTCGGTGAGGTGGAGAAGAACCTGGATGTGTTCTTCCGAGACCCAACCGACAACTCGGCCTTGCGTGAGGTGCCGTCGCGCCTGCTGCAGCTGCGCGGCGTTCTGTCCTTGCTTGGTCTGGATGCGGCGGCGCAGGCGGCGACCCGCATGCGCGACGCGATTGACGAGATTCTGGTCACGCAGGTTGATCCCGATCTGGCCAAAGGCGCAGGCACATTCGACAAGCTGGCGGACAACCTGGGCGCTCTAGGCCTGCTGATTGACATGCTGAGCTACCAGCCGGGACTGGCGAAGCAGCTGTTCGTGTTTGACGCCGCCGTCGGCGTGCTGCAGCCTGTCATGGGCCGCACGGCGCCTGACGCCCTGTCAGACGCTGAGGCCGAATCAACGGCGGCGCCTGTGCCCGTGCTAGTGGATGCAGGTGCCGAGCTGGGAGCTCTGGTCGATCTGGTGCAGCACGATTCGCTGGCGCCGGCCGAGTTGGCGGCCTCACTGGGGCAGCTGTCGGAGCGGGCCGCCATCTCCGACGACCTCGCTACCGCTGCGATCGCACGGGAACTGGCCCAGACCGCCGCTGGCGGTGCCGACAGCCAGACCCTGGTGGCTCATGCAACGGAGAAAGTGGCCGAGCGCGTGGCGGCGGTCGCGCCACCCGAGCCGCCAACGCAGTCGCCGGAGCCTGAGTTCGGCGAGGATGATCTGCTCGACATCTTCCTCGAGGAGGCAGGCGAAGTGCTGGCCAGTGGTCGCGAGGCTCTGGCCACGCTGCACAGCCAGCCTGGTGATGCCGAGGCGCTGACCGTCGTGCGGCGGGCTTTCCACACCATCAAGGGCAGCTCCCGGATGGTCGGTCTGAATGAGCTGGGTGAGGCGGCCTGGGCGATGGAGCAGGTCTTCAACGTCTGGTTGGCCGATGCCCACCCTGCTGCCTCTGCAGACCTGATCGGGCTTGCCGAAGAGGCTTTCGACGTGATCGAGCCCTGGCTCGCCGCGATTCGTCAAGGCGACTCGCCTGGCGCTGAGGCCGCCCGCTTCCATGAGGCGAGCCTGGCGTTCAGGCAAACCGGCACCCGGTTGGGTCTTCGGGGTGCGGCAGGAATGGCTCAGGTGCCGGCCGTGCAGGCGTCTGACTCCGCGACCGAAGCGCCGCCAGAGGCCACCGACGCGGCCCCGGACTTCGTGTTTGACCTGAGCGACTTGACGCCTGTGACCGAGGTGGTGGCGACTGCCGCGGTTGAGCCGTTGTCCCTTGATGACGGATTCCTGGCAGAAGCCGTGGACACCGTTGCCGATGCAGCCAGCGTGGTGGAGCTCGGCGAGGTTTCCTGGCCGACGGCCGAGCCGCAGACCGAAACAGCGCCCGAAGCTGTCGCGCAGGCAAGTCTGGAAGCCGAAGTAACCCCGCCGCCCGTGCCGGAGCCCATGCCGGAGCCGACGCTGGAAACCGCAACGGAGCCGGTGCCCGAGGACGTTCGGGTCGTGGGGCACCTGCGCATTGGCATTGCTCTGCACAACGTCTACCTGAACGAGGCGGACGAGAAATCCCGCCGTTTGGGCAGCGAGCTGGCCGAGTGGGCCGTCGCTGGTGGAGCCCCGGTCAGCGAGACCGCGGTGATGGACGCACATTCATTGGCCGGCAGTTCGGCAACGGTGGGCTTCGAAGCCCTTGCCGAGCTGGCCCACAAGCTGGAGCTCGGCCTCCTGCGAAACCGCAAGCGCGGCCGTACGGAATTGGCCGAGATACCTGCCTTCATGGCCGCCGCCGATGAGATTCGACGCTTGCTTCACCAGTTCGCGGCGGGCTTCCTGCGGCCCGCCAGTGAGTCGGTGTGGGTGAGATTGAATGCGTTGGAAGAAGCGGCTGAACCGGGTGTGCCGAATGGCGAGGTGGTTCTTGAGCTCGCCGCAGATCCGTCCGTGCCCGATCAGGAGATACAGGCGCCGTTTGAGACCAGGCCTGCCGCCGAGCCGCCTGAACCCGCAGTCGCCGCGCCCTCCGACGACCGGCCCGATGTGCCGGTGCAGCCGGTGTCCCTGCTGTCCGGAGAGGAAGAGGACGACGAGGTCGACACCGTCGACGCGCCCGATGCCGACCTGTTCCCGATCTTCGACGAAGAGGCACGTGAGCTGATGCCCGCGCTGTCGGCCCAGCTGCGAGCCCTGCAGGCCAAGCCGGGCGATGCGGCGGCACTGGCCGAGGTCTTGCGTGGCTTGCACACCCTCAAGGGCAGCGCACGTCTGGCCGGTGCCATGCGCTTTGGCGAACTGGCGCACCGGATGGAATCGGCCATCGAGGCGGCCACGCCTGCGGGCGCCACGCTTGCAGCGGCCCAGCTTGCGGCACTGCAGGCCCGCTTTGACCGCATGGAGGCCGTGTTGGACGGCCTTCGCACCCGGGATGCCGCGGACTACGCGCAGGCCTTGAAGGCGGCTGAAGCCGTGGCCGCTGTCCCGGTCGTGGCAGCGCCTGCCAATGCGTCGGCCGCTGATGCTGCCGTGCGGACGCCGCTGGACGACGTGCCGCCAGGCATGGCCTTGTCCCCCACTGGGGCAACTGGTGTGCTGGCAGCAGCTGGTGGCCGACAGGTGCCTGTTGTCCAGACGAGGGGCAGCCTGACGGGGCAACTGGTGCGGGTGCGGGCACAACTGCTCGACCGCATGGTGAACCAGGCCGGGGAGGTATCGATTGCACGCTCCCGCCTGGAGACCCAGCTGTCGCAACTCAAGGCTTCGCTTGCCGACCTGACCGACAACCTGGAGCGCATGCGCCAGCATCTGCGCGACATCGAGTTGCAGGGTGAGACCCAGATGCAGTCACGCATTGCGGCCGCCAAGGAGGCGGAGGCGGTGTTCGACCCCCTGGAGATGGACCGTTTCACCCGTTTCCAGGAACTGACTCGCATGATGGCCGAGTCATTGAACGACGTGGCCACCGTGCAGCGCAACCTGCAGCGCACCCTGGACACCACCGAGGACGATCTGGCCACCCAGGCGCGGCTGACGCGTGAGCTGCAGCGCGACCTGCTGCGTACCCGCATGGTCGAGTTCGACTCGATTTCTGAGCGGCTTTACCGGCTGGTGCGCTTGGCCAGCAAGGAAACCGGCAAGCAGGTACGCCTGGATGTGCAGGGCGGCAACATCGACATGGACCGTGGGGTGCTGGAGCGCATGGCCGCAGCCTTCGAGCATCTGCTGCGCAACTGTGTGGTGCATGGCATCGAACGGCCCGAAGTCCGCCAGGCTCTTGGCAAAGACCCGGTGGGCACCATCACCGTCACCCTGCAGCAGGCTGGCAATGATGTGTCGGTCTCGTTTGCCGACGATGGTGGCGGCATTGACACCGACAAGGTGTTCGCCCGCGCCGCGCGACAGGGCCTGGTCAGTGAGGCACAGCGTCCCAGTGAGTCTGAGCTGATGCAGATGATCTTCCTGCCGGGTTTCTCCACTGCGGCCGAAGTGAGCGAATTGGCAGGTCGTGGCATTGGCATGGACGTAGTGCGCAGCGAGATCAATGCCCTGGGCGGTCGCATCGAAACCCACAGCGAACGCGGCCTGGGCACCCGCTTCGAACTGGTGCTGCCCCTGACCACGGCGGTCACGCAGGTGGTGATGCTGCGCGTGGGCGAGCTGACCGTCGGCGTACCCGCCAACCTGGTCGAGATCGTCCGCCGGGCCAGCCCTGAGGAGGTTCGGGGGGGCTATGCCAGTGGCCGCATGCGTTTTGCGGGTGAAGACGTACCTTTCCACTGGCTGGGTGCACTGCTGCAGGGCACCAGTCGTGGCGGCGACTTGTCACAGCGGACCCTGCCTGTCGTGGTGCTGCGAAGCGCCGCGCAGCGGGTGGCGGCCCACGTGGACGAAGTGCTGGGCAACCAGGAAGTCGTGGTGAAGAACCTGGGGCCGCAGCTGTCTCGCCTGCCAGGCCTGGCAGGCATGTCGGTGCTGGCTTCGGGCGCCATCGTGCTCATCTACAACCCAGTGGCCCTGGCCACCGTGTATGGCGAACAGGCGCGTGCCCAGCTGCTGGCGCCTGAGGCGCAAGCGGGCGAGCGCTCCGGCCTGGCCGATCAACCCGCGGGCGCTGCCGGTGGCGGCGAGGCCGCCGCTGCGGCTGTCCAGGTTCCTCTGGTGCTTGTGGTCGACGACTCCATCACCGTGCGCCGAGTCACGCAGCGGCTGCTGCAGCGCGAAGGCTACCGGGTCGAGCTGGCCAAGGACGGGCTGGATGCGCTGGAGAAGCTGCAGGGCGAGCGGCCTTGCGTGGTCTTGTCCGACATCGAGATGCCGCGCATGGACGGCTTCGACCTGGCCCGCACCATTCGCGGCGACAAGGGCCTGCGCACCCTGCCCATCGTGATGATCACCTCGCGCCTGGCCGACAAGCACCGCGAGTACGCCCGCGAGATCGGCACCGACCATTACCTGGGCAAGCCCTACTCGGAAGAAGAGCTGCTGGCCCTGGTGAAGCGCTACGCGGCCGTGCCCTACAGCGCCATCACAGCGCCCGAACTGGCGGCTGCCTCCTGAGCGGGGGCGTCGCCTGCTCAGGCACGGGCGGGCGGCCCGAAGGCCTGGGGCCTCAGGCTGGCGCGGCCTTCACCACCGCATAGCGGGCCAGGGTTTTCTTGCGCGCCTCGTCGTGCTGCACCAGCGGCAACGGGTAGGTCTTGCCAAGCTGCACCCCCGCTGAGGCCAGATCGATCGGCTTGGCGGCCCAGGGGGCATGCAGCGCGCCATTGGGCAGGCCCGCCAGTTGCGGCAGGTAGCGGCGGATGAACTTGCCCTCGGCGTCGAACTTCTCGCTCTGGCTGGTGGGGTTGAAGATGCGGAAGTAGGGCTGTGCATCGCAGCCGCTGGAGCTGGCCCACTGCCAGCCCCCGTTGTTGGCCGACAGGTCAAAGTCGATCAGCTTCTCGGCAAAGTAGCGCTCGCCCCAGCGCCAGTCCAGCCCCAGGTCCTTGGTCAGGAAACTGGCCACCACCATGCGCAGGCGGTTGTGCATGTAGCCCGTCTGGTTGATCTGTGCCATGGCCGCGTCGACGATGGGGTAGCCGGTGCGACCCTCGCACCAGGCGGCAAACAGGGCCTCGGCAGGCTTGCCGTGCTCCCAGCGGATGGCGTCGTACGCGGGCTTAAAAGCCCGCTCCGCCACATGGGGGTGGTGGTGCAGCACCTGCATGTAGAACTCGCGCCAGATCAGCTCGCTCAGCCACACCGCCGCGCCATGCATGCCGGCCTGCACCCGCTCGTGCGCCAGGCGCGCCAGTTGCCGGATGCTGACTGTGCCAAAGCGTAGGTGCACGCTCAGGTAGCTGGGCCCTTTGATGGCGGGGAAGTCCCGGGCCTGGTCGTACTTGTCCATCCGGTGCAGAAAGTCGCTCACCAGCGCCTGGGCACCGGCTTCACCGGGCACCACCTTGAGGGCCTGCAGGTTGGTCGGCTCAAACCCAATGTCGCCCAGCCCGGGCACGCCGCGCCAGGCGGCCTCGGTGCCCGACAGCACGGCCAGCGCATTGGCATGTGTGTCGATGGCGTGGGGCTGCAGATGCCCGGCATCCAGCTGGCTCAGCCAGTTGTTCTTGTAAGGCGTGAACACGCCGTAGGGCTTGCCGTTGCCGGTCAGCACCTCGTCCTTTTCAAAGATCACCTGGTCCTTGAAAGTACGCCACGCAATGCCCAGATCGGCCAGGCGGCCCCGCACCAGGGTATCGCGGGCGACGGCCTGGGGCTCATAGTCGTGGTTGGCGAACACCGCCTGCACCCCCAGGGCCTGTGCCAGCGCGGGGATCTCGTCTTTCGCAAAGCCATGGCGGACCAGCAGGCCTGCGCCTGGCTTCAACCGGGCCAGGGCGGCGTCCAGCGCCGTGATGCTGGCGTGAATGAACTCCACCCGCCGGTCGGCACGGGGCAGGGGGTCGAGGATGTCGCGGTCGAACACGAAGGCCACGAACACCTGTTGAGCGGACCTGAGGGCGTGGTGAAGGGCGGCGTGGTCGCTGGCGCGCAGGTCGCGGCGCAACCACACCAGGGCCCGATGAAGGGGTTTGCCGATGCTTGCCATGGTGGCAGTCAGTGTAGGAGCGCCCTAAAATTCACGTATGTCCTCAGCCGAAAAGCCCACCGACGCCCCTGCTGATGCGGGCGACGCCGCTGTGGCAGGCACTGTGGCTGGGGCGGCCGTGCCAGAAGCTCAAGCCCAGGGCCAACCCGGCATCAACCTGACCAACCAGTTCCTGATCGCCATGCCCGGCATGGACGACCAGACCTTCTCTGGCACGGTGGTCTACCTGTGCGAGCACACCGAGCGCGGCGCCCTGGGCCTTGTCATCAACAAGCCCATCGACATCAAGGTCAAGAACCTGTTCGAGAAGGTCGACCTCAGCCTCAACCGCGATGAACTCGGCGACCAGCCGGTGTACTTCGGCGGCCCGGTGCAGACCGAGCGCGGCTTTGTGCTGCACGAGGCCGTGGGCGGGCACTACAACTCCTCGCTCGAGATCCCCGGTGGGCTGGAGATGACCACCTCGCGCGACGTGCTGGAGGCCCTGTCACATGGGGCTGGCCCGCGCAAGGTGCACATCACCCTGGGCTATGCCGGCTGGGGTGCCGGCCAGCTGGAAGACGAGCTCTCGCGCAATGGCTGGCTCAATGTCTCGGCCGACCCAGCGGTCATCTTCGACACCCCGGTCGAGCAGCGCTACGCCAAGGCCCTGGCCCTGCTGGGTGTCGACCCGGCCATGCTCAGCCAAGAGGCGGGCCACGCATGAGCGCCCCTGGGCCGCTCCCGCACCGCCTCGCCTCATCCCCTGCCCATTCCTTTCTGGCCTTTGACTTTGGCGAGCGCCGTTTGGGCGTGGCCAGCGGCAACACCGTCTCTGCCACCGCCACCCCATTGACCACAGTGGCCTTGCAGGGCGACGCGCGGTTCGAGGCGATTGCCCGGCTGCTGCGTGAATGGCAACCCGACGCGCTGGTGGTGGGCGTGCCCTTCCACCCGGACGGCGCGGCACACGACAACACCGTGCGCGCCCGCCGCTTTGCCAACCAGTTGCGCGGCCGCTTTCCAGCCTTCGCGGCCCGCGTGTTCGAGGTGGACGAGCGTTACAGCACCACCGCCGCACTCGAGGCCGGTGCCAAGGACGCGGACGCCGCCGCCGCCGCCATCATCCTGCAGCAATACCTGGACTCTCATGCTCACGCTTGACGCCGAATCGCTCTACGCGGACCTTCGGGCCCGCTTGCAACCCGAGGCCGACCAGGGTGCCCGCCTGGTGGGTGTGGCCTCGGGCGGGGCCTGGCTCGCCCAGCGCCTGCATGCCGACCTGAAACTCGCGGGCGAGCCCGGCGTGGTCAGCTCGGCCATGCACCGCGACGACTTTGCCTCGCGCGGGCTGGCGGCCTCGGCCCACCAGACCCGTCTGCCGTTCGAGGTGGACGGGGCTCACCTGATGCTCATTGACGACGTGCTCTACACCGGCCGCACCCTGCGCGCGGTGCTCAACGAACTGTTTGACTTTGGCCGCCCGGCCAGCGTGCGCCTGGCGGTGCTGGTGGACCGGGGAGGGCGCCAGCTGCCCATCGAGGCCTGGTACGCCGCCGCACGCGTGAGCCTGCAGGCCGACCAGTCGCTCGCGCTGGCGCGGGCCGGTGACGGGCGCTTCACCTTCGAGGTGGTGCAGGAACGCTGACCCCCAAGACCCCATGCTCTACAAACGCCACCCCCAACTCAACCAGCACGGCGAGCTGATCCACCTGCTCAGCACCGAGGGCCTGTCCAAGGCCATCCTCACCCACATCCTCGACACCGCCGCGTCCTTTCTGAGCGTGGGCGAGCGCGAGGTGAAGAAGGTGCCCCTGCTGCGCGGGCGCAGCGTGTTCAACCTGTTCTTCGAGAACAGCACCCGCACCCGCACCACCTTCGACATCGC
>CAZRRW010000051.1:0-13158 GCA_964602505.1 uncultured Burkholderiaceae bacterium | reverse complement strand
CGCACGTTCTTGGGTTTGCCACACGCCTTCAATGGCGGCCAGCTTGGCGGGCTGGTGCTCGTGCGTGTTGGCGCCGTGTGCATGGCCCGCCATGATCTGCAGCGGGATCAGCATCGCCCCCAGGTACACACCCGTCTTCAGCGTAGCCATCACGGCGGGGCTGCGGTCGTTGCGCAACCAGCGGTAGGCCGAAACGCCAGCAATCAAAAACGCTGCCGTCAAGCCACTGGCCAGCAGGGTGTGCAGCAGGCGGTAGGGGAAGGACGGGTTGAACACGATGGCCCACCAGTCGGTGGCGTGGGCCACCAGACGGCCCGCGTCGTTGGGGCGCATTTCGAAGCCCACCGGGGTCTGCATCCAGCTGTTGAGCACCAGAATCCAGAACGCGCTGAGGGTGGTGCCACCGGCCACCAGCACGGTCGCCAGGGTGTGCACCTTGTTGCCCACCCGCTGCATGCCAAACAGCATGATGCCCAGGAAGGTGGCCTCCAGGAAGAAGGCCGTCATCACCTCATACGCCAGCAGCGGCCCGGCGATGTTGCCCACGGTCTCCATGAAGCCGGGCCAGTTGGTGCCGAACTGATAACTCATGGTGATGCCACTCACCACGCCCAGCGCAAAAGTCAGCGCAAACACCTTCACCCAGAAGCCGTAGGCCTCCATCCACTTGCCGTCGCCGGTGGCATTGAAGCGCAGCTTAAAGAACAGCAGCACCCAGCCCAGGGCAATGGTGATGGTGGGAAACAGGATGTGAAAGGTGATGTTGGCTGCGAACTGGATGCGGTGCAGCAGCAGCGCGTCCGGCGTGGCCATCTGGGCGAGGGTGTTGGGGTCGGTCATCTCGGTACTGCTTCCAAGTGGGTCAGAACGGCGGCAGGGCTCCCAGAGGGTTGGCCGGGGTGGCGGGTTGGGGGTTGGCCGGGGCAGGGGGGCTGCCCAGCACCCGATCCTTGAACTCGATGAACTTCTTGGCCGTGGCACCCAGCTTCATCAGCTGGCGCAGGGTCTGTTCGTCAAGCTTCTGGATGTCGGAGAACCAAGTAGTGGCCAGCTCAATCAGCTCATGCATGGCGGCCATGCGGGCCTGGGCATGCTGCTCGGCCGGGCTGCTGGGGCTTTGCATCAGGGCCTCGCGCAGCAAGGACAACGTGGGGTCCACCTCGCGCTTGCGACGCTGCTCGGCCAGGGTGCGGAAGATGGCCCACACGTCCTCTGGGGTGGTGAAGTACTCGCGCCGGTCGCCTGGCAGGTGCTGCAGGCGCACCAGCTCCCAGCTTTGCAGCTCCTTCAGCCCCATGCTCACGTTGCTGCGGCTGAAGCCCAGCGACTCGGCAATCTCGTCGGCATTCAGGGGCCGGTCGCTCACATAGAGCAGGGCGTAGATCTGCCCCACGGTGCGGTTGATGCCCCAGCGCGAGCCCATTTCGCCAAAGTGGAGCACGAAGGTCTGAACCAGGGGCGGCAGCATCATGGCGCGGGCGTTGGACAAGTTGATTTGGACAGTGATGAGAATTGTATGGAATTTCAGAAAAGTCTGAAGGTTCAGCAGGCCTGCGGCTTGCCAAGGGCTGCAGATTGACTAACAATCCATCCATTGGCAACCCAGAGGAAAGGGCTTTCAAATGAAGTTTCAAAGTATCGATGAGCTTCTGGTGCTTGTGGAATGTGGGCATGGCGGTAATTTGACGAGTGCTGCAGAGCTTTTGGACATCACCCCAGCGGCCGCCAGCGCCATCTTGCGCAAACTGGAAGCCCGGATGGGCGTGAAGCTGGTGGAGCGCACCACTCGGCGGCTGGCGCTCACAGCCGAAGGCCAGGCCATGCTGGGCTATGCCGAGCGTGCGCTGGAGCTGCTGCGCGAAGGCGAGTCGCTGGCTGCGGGGCAGGGCAAGGCGCCCACCGGCACCGTGCGCGTGGCGGCTGGCAGCGTGCTGGCACGCCAGTTTCTGCTGCCGCTGATTGACACCTTTCTGGCCCAGTACCCCAAGGCCGAGATCGACCTGACCGTCAGCGACACGGTGCAAGACGTGGTGCGCGACGAGGTGGACGTGGCCTTTCGCTTTGGTGAACTGAAAGACGCCCGCCTGGCCAGCCGCAAGCTGGCCGACGCCCGCCGTGTGGTGGTTGCATCCCCCGGCTACTGGGCCCAGCACGGCAAGCCCGCCCATCCCAGCGAACTGGGGCGCCATGACTGCATCACCTTCAACCAGCGCAACCGCCGCCACGTGCTGTGGCAGCTGACCTCCAGCACGGGCGAGGCCGTGTCGGTGCGGGTGACTGGGCGGCGCAGCGCCGACGACGCAGACATCGCCCTGCGCTGGGCCTTGGCGGGCCAGGGCGTGCTGTGCGCCAATGCGTTTGATCTGAAGCCCAGCCTGGCCAAAGGCCTGCTGGAGCCGGCACTCAACGGCTGGCTGGGCGAGTCAGAGCCCCTGTTTGCCGTGCTGCCGGCCAACCGCTTTGTGCCCCTGCGGGTGAAGGCCTTCGTCGACTGGGTGGCCGCCAAGGCGGGCTGAGCGGGGGCTGCCCATGCCCCTGAGTTGGACGGAGATCCGCGACCGCGCCACCCAGTTTCAAAAGCGCTGGTCGGCCACCGAAAGCGAGCAGGCTGAAAGCCAGAGCTTTTGGTCTGAGTTCTTGGCCGTGTTTGGGGTGGACCGCAAGCGGGTGGCCCAGTTTGAAAAGAAGGTGCAGCTGAAGAAGGGCCGCACCCTCAGCAACGGCCGCATTGACCTGTTTTGGCCCGGCAAGCTGCTGGTGGAGATGAAAAGCGCGGGCAAAGACCTGGACCGCGCCTTTGACCAGGCCACCGACTACTTTGACGCGCTGCTCGACCGCGACTTGCCGCGTTACGTGCTGGTCAGCGACTTCAAGCGCTTCCGCCTGTACGACCTGGAGAAGAACGAAGCCCCGGCCGAGTTCAAGCTGGCGCAGCTGGTTGACCGAATCAAGCTCTTTGGCTTTGTGGCGGGCTACGAGGTGCAGGCCATCAAGCCGCAAGACCCGGTCAACCTGCGGGCTGCCGAGAAGATGGGTGCGCTGCACGACGCCCTGCGGGCCGACGGCTACAGCGGCCACCCGCTTGAAGTGCTGCTGGTGCGCCTGCTGTTCTGCCTGTTTGCAGACGACACCGGCATCTTCCAGCCGGCCGGGGCCTTCCGCGAATGGCTGGATGTGGAGACCGCGCCCGACGGCAGCGACCTGGGCCGCGCCCTGACCGAGTTGTTTGAGGTGCTGAACACGCCGGAGCACCAGCGCCAAACGGCCCAGCGCGAGGGCTTTGCCGCATTCCCCTATGTGAATGGCAGCCTGTTTGCCGAGTCCTTGCGCACAGCGGCCTTCACCCGCAAAACCCGCGACCTGCTGCTGGACGCCTGCACCCTGGACTGGAGCACCATCAGCCCAGCCATCTTTGGTGCCCTGTTCCAGAGCATCATGAACGCGGTGGCCCGCCGCAACCTGGGTGCCTACTACACCAGCGAAGAGAACATCCTCAAGCTCATCAAGCCCCTGTTTCTGGACGGGCTGTGGGCTGAGTTTCACAAGGCCAAAGGCAATGCCAACCGGCTGAAGCAGTTTCATGAAAAGCTGCGCCGTCTGACCTTTTTTGACCCAGCCTGTGGCTGCGGCAACTTCCTTGTCATCACCTACCGCGAGCTTCGGCTGCTGGAGCTGGAGGTGCTGCGCGCCGCCCATGCCAGCGGCCAACGCTCCATTGACGTGCACACCCTCATCAACCTGGACGTAGACCAGTTCTACGGCATTGAGATCGAGGAGTTTCCCGCCCAGATTGCCCAGGTGGCCCTGTGGCTGACTGACCACCAGATGAACCGGCTGGTGAGCGACGAGTTTGGCGCCTACTACGCCCGCATTCCGCTTAAAGCCACGCCGCATGTGGTGCACGGCAATGCGCTGACGACCGATTGGCAAACCGTGCTGCCCGCTGAGCGCTGCAGTTACGTGCTGGGCAACCCGCCGTTTGTGGGCGCCAAGTTCGTGAGCGATGAGCAGCGGGCCGACACCCGCGCTGTGTTCGCGGGCATTGACAGCGCTGGCTTGCTGGACTTTGTGTGCGCTTGGTACGTGAAGGCGGCGCATTACCTGAAGGCTGTGCCAGTGACGGCGAGCGAAGCGCCGCGCTGTGCCTTCGTGTCCACCAACAGCGTGACGCAGGGCGAGCAGGTGGGCGTGTTGTGGGGCTGGCTGCTGGCGCAGGGCATTCGCATCCACTTTGCCCACCGCACCTTCAAGTGGAGCAACGAGGCAAGTGGCAAGGCGGCCGTCCATTGCGTGATCATCGGCTTTGGCCTGGGCGACCAGCCGGGTAAGATGATTTACGAGTACGCCGACATCTCAGGCGAGCCGCAGGCAGTGCCCGCGGCGAACATCAACCCTTACTTGGTGGACGGGCCAGATGTGGTGTTGCCCAGGCGCGGCACACCCGTTTGCGACGTACCCGAGATTGGCATTGGCAACAAGCCGATTGACGACGGCAATTACTTGTTCACGCCGGATGAGCGGCGAGAGTTCTTGCGGCTAGAGCCCGAGGCACGCAAATACTTTCGCCATTGGCTGGGATCCGAAGAACTAATTAACGGCGTTGAGCGCTGGTGCTTGTGGCTAGGTGACTGTTCGCCAAGCGAGCTTCGCGCAATGCCACATGTGTTGGCTCGGGTGGAAGCTGTGCGCAAGTTTCGCCTCGCCAGCAAGAGCGAAGGCACGCGCAAGATTGCAGCAACGCCCACCCGCTTTCATGTGGAGAACATGCCAAGGCGGCCGTTTTTGGTGTTGCCTGAGGTGTCGTCAGAGCGTCGCGCGTTTGTCCCTATGGCGTTCTGCCCGCCGCAAACCCTGTGCAGTAACTTGGTCAAGCTGGCACCAAAGGCCACCGAAGTGCACTTTGGCGTGCTCACCAGCACCATGCACAACGCTTGGGTGCGGGCCGTGGGCGGGCGTCTTGAAAGCCGCTACCGCTACTCAAAAGACATCGTCTACAACAACTTCCCCTGGCCCAGCGCGGCGCTGCCGTCCGCCAAAGATGCCACCAGCGCCAAGCTGCGCAGCGCCATTGAGGCTGCCGCCCAAGGCGTGCTAGACGCTCGGGCCAATCACCCCGGCGCGAGCTTGGCTGACCTGTACGACCCGCTGACCATGCCGCCCGACTTGGTGAAGGCCCACCAAAAGCTGGACGCGACGGTAGACGCCGCCTATGTGCCTGATGGCGGCAAGAAAGCCTGGGCCAGTGACGCGGAGCGGGTGGCTTTTCTGTTCACCCGCTACCAGCAACTCACCAGCCTGCTGCCCACCGAGGCGCCCAAGCGCAGGCCGCGAAGGAGCGTAAAGGCTGCTTAAGCCGGTTTATTCTCAAAATTTTGAAACCTGGGCTGCCTAGAAGTCATCTATTGCATGACTGATGTTCACAATTTGAAAAAGCCGTTCAGCCCGTAATCATTGAACCGTTTGGCTGTTTTCGGGGTTTTCTGTGCTCACTGCATGTGACCCCGAGAACCGGTTCAGTCCGGTCGGCGATCTGAGATGAGTTGGTAGACGTCGTCGCGGGTGCTGACGGCAACGATGGTGATCAGCCTTCGCGTGTCGTCGACGTGATAGGCCAGTCGAAACTGCGGCGTCGTGATCTTGATCTTGTAGACGTTGGGCAGGCCGTGCAGTGCGTCCTTGGCGACGCGAGGCTCCCTGAGCCGTTCTTTGCTGAGCTTGGCTTTGCAACGGCGTCGAAGGCTCTCGTCCAACTTGGCCCATTCACGCTCGGCGGCCGGGTGAATGGCCAAGCCATAGGGCGTGGCGGCGGCTTGCGTCATCCGCGCGGCGGATCAAAGCTCGTCCAGCGTGATGCGGCGGGCTGTGGCCAGGCTTGCCAAGCGAGACTGCGCCTTGGTTGCCACGGCTTTGTCTGCCAGCGCCTCCATGAACTGCGCCATCAATTGGTTCGACACCAAGTACCCAGCGGGCTTGTTGTGGCTTAGCACGACCACGGCCTCGTCGCCCGCTTTCTCAAAAGCCTTGGCGGGCGCATCGCGCAGATCTGAAATGCCGATGCTTCGGGTTGCCAGCAGGGTGTCGATCACAGCGCTCATGTGATTCCTGAAAAAGTACAGATCAGTGCACGAAACGGTGCATGAAAAAGTGCACGAATTTTAGTACAGAATAGCTGTGCTGGTCGTTGATAGGGTGCAGTTAAAGCGGCAGCGCGGTCTTGTAGCGCACCTGCTTCAGCGCGAAGCTGGATCGGATCTTCTCAATTCCTTCAATCGGCGTGAGCTGGTTCAGGATGAAGCGCTCCAGCGCGGCGATGTCGGGCACCGCCACGCGCATCAGGTAGTCGGCGTCGCCCGTCATCAGGTAGCACTCCATCACTTCGTCGTGCTCGGTGATGCGCTGCTCAAAGGCGGCCAGGGCGTCCCGGGTCTGTTGCTTCAGGCTGATGCTGATGAAGACGTTGAGCATCAGCCCCAAGGCCTTGGGCTCTACCAGGGCCACGTACTGCCGGATGATCCCGGCCGCCTCCAGGGCTTTCACCCGCGCCAGGCAAGGGCTGGGCGACAGCCGCACCCGGCGCGCCAGCTCCACATTGGTCAGGCTGCCGTCGGTTTGAAGCTCACGCAAGATGCGCAGGTCCAGGGTGTCCATCTGCATACTCGGCCTTTCAGGTGGGTTTCGGCAGCATTTTCTGCTGTCTTTCATGGAATTCACAGGTCTGCTGCAAAAGCAAATGCTGTGGCATTGCGGGCACCATCACCTGCCATGAAAAGCCCCGACGCCCACCACCTGCACATGGCGCTGACGCGCATGGACACCGACCCGCTGGAAACGGCCGAATGGCGCGAGGCGTTTGCGGCGGTGCTGGCGGCGCAAGGCCCCCAACGAGCCGGGTTTCTGCTGGACGAACTGGCCCGTCTGGCTGCCGAGCAGCGCGTGGGCTGGCGCCCGCCCCTGGCCACGCCGTACCAGAACACCATTGGGGTGGCCGAGCAGCCGCCCTTCCCGGGGGACCTCGCCATCGAGGAGCGGCTAGCGTCCATCATGCGCTGGAATGCGCTGGCCATGGTGGTGCGGGCCAACCAGGCCGAGACTGGGGGCTCCAGTGAACTGGGCGGGCACATCGCCAGCTATGCCAGTGCGGCTGACCTGTTCGAGGTGGGCTTCAACCACTTCTTCAAGGCCCGGGCCGACGACGCCTCTGGCCAGGCCACCCAGGGTGACCTGGTCTTCTTCCAGCCCCACAGTGCCCCCGGGGTGTATGCCAGGGCCTTTCTGGAGGGGCGGCTCGGCGAGGCGGACCTGGCGCATTACCGCCAGGAGATCACGGCGCCTGGCCGAGGCGCCCGGGGCTTGTCCAGCTATCCCCACCCGTGGCTCATGCCCGACTTCTGGCAGTTTCCCACCGGCTCCATGGGCATTGGCCCCATCAGCAGCATCTACCACGCGCGTTTCATGCGCTACCTCACCCACCGCCACCTGCTTGACTGTGGCTCACGCAAGGTGTGGGGCGTGTTTGGCGACGGCGAGATGGACGAGCCCGAGTCGATGAGCGCCTTGACGCTTGCCGCCCGCGAGCGCCTGGACAACCTGGTCTGGGTGGTCAACTGCAATCTGCAGCGGCTCGACGGCCCGGTGCGCGGCAACGGCCGCATCATCGACGAGCTGGAGCAGCTGTTTGCCGGGGCCGGCTGGCACGTCATCAAGCTGGTGTGGGGCAGCGACTGGGACGGCCTGTTTGCCCGCGACCGCAGCGGCGCGCTGCTGCAGGCCTTTGCCAACACGGTGGACGGCCAGATGCAGACCTTCGCGGCCAAGGACGGCCGCTATAACCGCGACCACTTCTTTGGCCAGACGCCCGAGCTGGCGGCCCTGGCCCAGGGCATGACCGACGAGCAGATCGACCGGCTCAAGCGTGGGGGGCATGACCTGGTGAAGATCCACGCGGCCTACCACGCGGCCGTGCGCCACCGCGGCCAGCCGGTGGTGGTGCTGGCCCACACCAAGAAGGGCTACGGCATGGGCACGGCCGGGCAGGGCCGCATGACCACGCACCAGCAGAAGAAGCTCAGCCGGGACGACCTGATCGAGTTTCGCAACCGGTTCAACTTGCCGCTGTCGGACCAGCAGGCCGAAGGCCTCGCGTTTTACAAGCCTGCGGCCGACGCCCCGGAGATGCGCTACCTGCACGAACGCCGCGCCGCCCTGGGGGGCTATCTGCCGCAGCGCACGGCAGCCTGCGGGGTGCTGCCTGTGCCGCCGCTGCAGGCCTACGCAGGCTTTGCGATCGAGGCCGAGGGCAAGGAGATGAGCACCACCATGGCCGTCGTGCGCCTGCTGGGCAATCTGCTGAAAGACCCGGCGCTGGGCCCCCGGGTGGTGCCCATCGTGGCCGACGAGGCCCGCACCTTTGGCATGGCCAACCTGTTCAAGCAGGTGGGCATCTACAGCAGTGTGGGCCAGCGCTACGAGCCAGAGGACATCGGCTCGGTGCTGAGCTATCGCGAGGCCCTGGACGGGCAGATCCTGGAAGAGGGCATCTCCGAGGCCGGTGCCATCAGCAGTTGGGTGGCGGCCGCCACCAGCTACAGCGTGCATGGCCTGCCCATGCTGCCCTTCTACATCTACTACTCGATGTTCGGCTTCCAGCGGGTGGGCGACCTCATCTGGGCTGCGGCTGACCAGCGCCCCCGCGGTTTCCTGCTGGGGGCCACATCAGGCCGTACTACCCTGGGCGGCGAGGGCCTGCAACACCAGGACGGCACCAGCCACCTGTGGGCCAGCACCATCCCGAACTGCAAGGCCTATGACCCGGCTTTCGCCGGGGAGCTGGCGGTCATCGTGGACCACGGCATGCGCGAGATGCTGGTGGAGCAGCGCGACGTGTTCTATTACGTCACGGTGATGAACGAGAACTACGCCAACCCATCCCTGCCCGCGGCTGAACACGCCCACGTCATTCAGGGCATGTACCGCTTCAGCCGGTCGGCCCTCACAGACCCGTTGGCCCCCAGGGTGCAACTGCTCGGCAGTGGCGCCATCCTGGGCGAGGTCATCCGGGCCGCAGCGCGGCTGGCCGCCGAAGGCATTGCCGCCGACGTGTGGAGCGTGACGAGCTGGAGCGAACTGGCCCGCGATGGCGACTCTGCGGACGCCAGCGATGCCATGCCCTTCGTCACGAAGTTGCTGCTGGATACACAAGGCCCGGTGATCGCCGCCACCGACTACGTGCGGGCGGTGCCCGAGCAGATTCGGGCCTATCTGCCCAAAGGCCGCGCGTACACCACCCTGGGCACCGACGGCTTTGGCCGCAGCGACACCCGCGCGGCGCTGCGGGAGTTTTTTGGTGTGGATGCGGCGGCCATTGCGCGGGCTGCCAGGGCCAGCCTGGGCCTGGCCTAGCCCGGCGTGGCCTTGGGCGTGGCGGCGTGGCTCAGCCACATGGCCAGCAGCATCACGCCCAGGCCCAGCGTGGCCAGCAGCCAGTAGGAGGTGCCTGGCGCCACGGGCGCGCCAGCGGGCCCCAGGGGCGCGGCCATGCTGGCATGGGCAAGCACCCAGCCGCCGCCTGCAGCGCCGATGGCCTGGCCCACATAGATGGCGCTGGTGTTCAGGCTGACGCTGGCCGGGGTGAGGGCTGGCGCCATGCCCGCCAACCGGGCTTGCTGTGAGGAGTTGGCCGCAAAGCAGCCCAGGCCCCAGGGCACCAGCAGGGCGGCCAGCAGCCAGACGCTGGCACCGGGGTGCAACACCAGCGGCATGGTCAGCAGCGACACGGCCATCAAGCCCATGGCCATGAACGCCGCCCGGGGAGGGCCCAACCGGTCGATGTGGCGGCTGATCCAGGCGTTGCCGACGACGCCCCACACGCCGAACCAGGCAAACAGGAAGGCCAGGGTCTTGCCGTCGGCTTGCACCGCAAACTTGTACGCTGGCGCCATGTAGGTGAACAACGCGAACTGCGCGGCCCCCTGAAGCGCCGTGACCGCCACCACCGCCAGCAGCAAACGGTTGCCGAACACCTGGGCCCACGCCGCGCGGTTCATGGGCGCGGGGCGCAGCCCGGGTGGCACGGTGCGCCACACCAGCGCGGCGGCCAGCATGCACAGCAGGGCCACGGCCATGAAGGCGCTGCGCCAGCCAAAGGTCTCGCCCAGCCAGGCGGTCAGCGGCATGCCCGCCACCGAGGCCACCGACCAGCCCAGAAAACTGAAGGTCATGGCGCCTGCGCGGCGCTCAGGCGGAACCATCAGGCCCACGGCTGCTGCGGCCTGGGGGGTGAACACCGCCGCACCGATGACGGTGAGGCCGCGGATGGGCAGAAGCGCCGCATAGCTGGGGGCCAGGGTGCACAGCAGGTGCCCCGCGCCATAGGTCAGCAGGGTGAGGCTGAGCAGTTGGCGACGTTCCCAGCCCCCCGCCACAAACGCAGCCAGCGGCGCGCACAGGCACATCACGGCGGCAGCGGCAGCCACCAGTTGGCCGGCCACCGAGATGCTCACCCCGAGCGAGGTGCTGATCTCGTTGAGCGTGCCGCCAACCACCATCACCCCCGTGCCGATGGCCAGGTTGCCGAGCATCAGGGCCCACAGTGCCAGGCGCTCTTGTCGGGCAGCGCCGCCACCCTGGCCGCCTGGTGGCGGGGTGGGGCTGGCGTTCAACGCCGGACCGCCAGGGCGCCGGGGTTGACGATGTTGCTGGGCATGCCCTTGATGTAGTTCACCACGTTGTCGAACGCCATGCCGAAGTACAGCTCGTAGCTGTCTTGCTCCACATAGCCGACGTGGGGCGTGCAGACGCAGTTCTCGAGCCGCAGCAGCGGGTGGCCCTGCAGGATGGGCTCGCTCTCGAACACGTCCACCGCCGCCATGCCAGGCCGCCCCCGGTTGAGCGCGGCCACCAGGGCGTCAGGCTCCAGCAGTTCGGCCCGCGACGTGTTCACGAACAGCGCGGTGGGCTTCATCAGCGACAAGTCGGTGGCAGTGACGATGTGCCGCGTGTCGGCATTGAGCCGCAGGTGCACGCTGAGCACGTCGCTGGCTTCGAACAGGGCCTCGCGGCTGCTGACGGTGCCATACCCGGCCTGTTGGGCCCGCGCAATGGAACCTTCCCGCCCCCACACCAGCACCTGCATGCCAAAGGCCCGGCCGTAGCCTGCAACCAGCTCGCCGATCTTGCCGAAGCCCCAGATGCCCAGGGTCTTGCCGTGCAGCACCTGGCCCACCCCGAAGTTGGGCGGCATGGCGGCGGCCTTCAGCCCGGCCTGCTGCCACGCACCGTGCTTGAGGTTGCCGATGTACTGAGGCAGCCGCCTCATCGCGGCCATGATCAGCGCCCAGGTGAGCTCGGCGGGTGCCACAGGCGAGCCCTTGCCCTCAGCCACCGCGATGCCCAGCCGGGTGCACGCCTCAACGTCAATGTGCCCGCTGACCTTGCCGGTCTGTGAGATGAGCTTGAGCTTGGGCAGCTTCTCCAGCAACTGGGCAGGGAACTGCGTGCGCTCACGAATCGGCACGATGACGTCGGCATCCTTCAACCGGACGGACAGCTGCCCCACGCCCTTGACACTGTTGGTGTAGACCTTGGCGCTGTAGTCCGCCAACTTGTCGGCGCAGCGCAGCTTGCGGACGGCATCCTGATAGTCGTCCAGAATCACGATGTTCATTGGGCTTCATTCTGCCCTTGATGACTTCGCCTGAATGGCTGCCCTCAGCCACGAACCGTTTGGAGACCTCATGAGCCTGTCGATGTATTCCGCCAGCGTGCCCACCTTTGTGCACATGCTGGGCAACCTGTCGCACCTTCTGGGCAAGGCGGCCGCGCATGCAGAGGCGAGGAAGTTCGACCCCGCCAACCTGTTGTCGGCACGCTTGTTTCCAGACATGCTGCCCATGACGCGCCAGGTTCACATCGCCTGCGACGCGGCCAAGCTCGGGACGGCGCGGCTGGCGGGGGTGGATGCGCCCAAGTTCGAGGACAACGAAACCACCTTTGCCGAGCTGCAGGCCCGCTGCCAGAAGACCATCGACTTCCTCGTCACACTCAAGCCAGAGCAGGTGGATGGCAGCGAGGAAAGGCTGATCGAGTTCCCGGTGGGGCCTGCCAAGATGAGCATGCCGGGGCAGGCCTATCTGCTGACCTGGGTGATGCCCAACTTCTTCTTTCACATCACCACAGCGTACGCCCTGCTGCGCCACAACGGGGTCGAAATCGGCAAGCGCGACTACCTCACGGGCGGCAAGGCGCCCGGTTGAGCGCTGGCTGGGCCTGCCATGAAAGCCGTGGCGTTCAGTGGCGGGGTGGACTCCACCGCGCTGCTGCGGCGTGCGGTGACCGAGGGCGGCGCCCAGCAGTTGCTGGCCCTGCATGTGCACCACGGCCTGCAACCGACCGCTGACGGGTTTGCTGCGCACTGTGTGGACGTGTGTGCGCGGCTGGGGGTGCGGCTGCAGGTGCTGCGCCTGGCCCTGACCGTGCCGCTAGGCGAGAGTGTCGAAGCGGTGGCGCGAACCGCCCGCTATGCGGCATTGGCTCAGGCGGCGCGTCAGGCGGGAGCCCAGGCGGTGCTGCTGGGCCATCACGCCGACGACCAGGCCGAGACCCTGCTGCTGGCCCTGAGCCGCGGGGCGGGCCTGCCTGGCTTGGCGGCGATGCCTGCAAGCTTTGAGCGCGAGGGCATGCGGTTCGAGCGGCCGCTGCTGGCCGTGCCCAGGCAAGTGCTGGTGGACGAGGTGCTCGCGGCGGGGCTCACCTGGGTGGACGACCCGAGCAACGCGGATGAGCAGCGGACCCGAAACCGCATTCGTCATCGGGTGATGCCGACGCTGGAGGCTGCCTTTCCGCAGTTTCGCGACACCTTTGCCCGCAGCGCCCGGCATGCGGCGCAGGCCCAGCGGCTGCTGGACGATTTGGCCCGTCTGGATTGGGCAGCTGGTCATGGCGACCTGTCGCATTTGCAGGCGCTGGGCGACGAGCGTCTGGCCAACGCCCTGCGGGGCTGGCTCCGGCGTGACCATCAGGCGGCCCCCACCGAGGCGCAATTACTGGCACTGGTGCAGCAGGTGAAGGCCGCCTCGACGCGCGGGCACCGCATCGAGCTGCGAGTGGCCGACGGCCTGGTGACCCGCGGGCCGCAGCCGGACGGCCCGCAACTGCGCTTTG
>CAZRRW010000050.1:277-13184 GCA_964602505.1 uncultured Burkholderiaceae bacterium | reverse complement strand
CCCGTGAGCATGCTCGCGCTGGACCAGTTCATCCTCTGGGTGCACGAAGACTCCCCCCACAAGACCGCGAAGGCCTTTTTTGATGCCCTGCGGGCCTCGCCTAACGGCAGCCTCAAGATGGGGGGCACTGGCACCAAGCAGGAAGACCAGATCATCACCGTGCTGCTCGAGTCGGCCGCCGGACGCAAGATGACCTACGTCGCCCTGCGGGGGGGTGGCGAGGTGGCCAACCAGCTGGCCGAGAAGGCGGTGGACGCCACCGTCAACAACCCGATTGAGGCCGAAGCCCTGTGGCGTGCTGGCAAGGTTCGTCCGCTGTGTGTGTTTGACGGCAGACGGCTCCCCTACACGAACAAGGTGACGGCCACCCAGTCCTGGGCCGACATCCCCACCTGCATGAGCAGTGGGATCCCCACCCAGTACCTGATGCTGCGAGGTGTGTTCATGCCGTCCGGCGTGAAGCCCGAGCAGGTCAAGTTCTACGTAGACATGCTGGATCGGGTGCGAGCGAGCCCTGAGTGGAAGGAGTTCATGGAGAAGGGGGCCTTCAACCAGACCACCATGACGGGCCAGCCTTTCACCGAATGGCTGGGCCGCACCGAGCAGACCCACAGGGTCCTGATGCGGGAGGCCGGCTTCTTGGCCAGGTGATCCGCGGCGCTCAAGCTCCAGCCGGATCAGGCTCCAGGGTCGCCCGACCCTGTGCGACTCCTAGAATCCATAAGACAGGGAGTGGGCATCATGGCGGCATTGGAAGATCTTGCAGACCGTGTAGACCGGTTGTTGGTGCGCCACGAGGAGCTGCAGCGCACCAACACGCTGCTTCGAGAGCAGCTGTCTGAGCTGGCCCGCGAGCGTGACAGCCTTCGGTCACGTTTGGCCGCGGCACGCGCCCGGGTCGATGCCCTGCTGTCCCGTCTGCCGGAGAACGAGGCCATCGCTGACGCACACACCAGCGTCGACGGAGGTGCCACGTGAAGCAGATCGAGGTGTTGATCCTGGGCCAGAGCTACATGCTGGCCTGCCCGGAAGAGGACGAGCCAACCCTTCGCGAGGCGGTCACGATGGTGGATGCCGAGATGCGCACCATCCGCGATGCAGGCAAGGTGAAGGCCCGCGACCGCATGGCGGTGCTGGCCGCCCTGAACATGGCCTTCAACCTGGTCAAGAGCCCCGCAGCCGCGACAACCGGTGTGCCGTCAGGCCCATCGGCATCAGACGCCAGTTCAAGCGACAGCCTGTCGCCAGCGCAGATCAAGATGCTGATCGCGCGGATTGACCGGGCCCTGGTGGCCGAGGAAAGCCAGTTGCTCTGAGGCTCGCCACGCTGGCGCCACCGGCTTGCCGGTGGCCTCATCAGGCCTTGCCTGTGCTCCCATAGCCGCCCGCCCCACGCTCGCTGGCGCTGGCGAACTCGCTCACCACGTGCCACTCGGCCTGAACCACCGGCACGATGACCAGCTGAGCAATGCGCTCCATCGGTTGAATCACAAACTCTGCTGAGCTGCGGTTCCATGCGCACACCAGCAGTTGGCCCTGGTAGTCGCTGTCGATCAGACCCGTGCCGTTGCCCAGCACGATGCCATGCTTGGCCCCCAGGCCAGAGCGCGGCAGGATGAGCGCGGCAAAGCCAGGGTCGGCCAGATGGATGGCAATGCCGGTAGGCACCAGGTGCTGGCCCCCTGGGGCAAGGGTGACAGGCTCGTTCAGGCAGGCCCGCAGGTCCAGCCCGGCACTGCCTGGCGTCGCGTACTGTGGCAACTGGGAGCGCATGCGCTCGTCCAGGATCTTGACGTCCAGTTTCATGGTGTCTTGGTGAGTTCCTGTGCAATCTCGGCCACCAGCCGCCTCGCCAGGGCCAACTTGGTGTCGGCAGGCCAGAGCGTCACACCCGACTCGCGCACCAACAGCAAAGCGTTGGTGTCTTCTCCGAAGGTAGCCGGCCCCAGGTTGCCGACCAGCAGCGGCACGCCTTTGCGCTTGCGCTTGGCTTCGGCATGGGCTTGCAGGTCGTGGCTTTCGGCGGCAAAGCCTACGCAGTACAGCATGCCATTGCGGGCGCGAGGGCTGGCGGCCACGGTGGCAAGGATGTCCGGGTTTTCGGTCATGGGAATCACCGGGGCCTGCCCCGAGCCGTCCTTCTTGATCTTCTGGTCGGCAGCCCCCGTGGGCCGCCAGTCGGCCA
The DNA here is from genome assembly GCA_964602505.1 of uncultured Burkholderiaceae bacterium. Taxonomy (GTDB): domain Bacteria; phylum Pseudomonadota; class Gammaproteobacteria; order Burkholderiales; family Burkholderiaceae_C; genus CAZRRW01. Next base: position 10,999 of record CAZRRW010000050.1, on the reverse strand, counting down.
CAGCGGCGGCGGCAACGAACACGTCGGCAAGGTCAGCCTGCGCCTGCACGGCGCCCAGCATCTCGCGCGCGCTTTGAACGTTGATGCGCTCTACCCCGCGCGGCGTGGGCAGGGCCACCGGGCCACTGACTAACGCTACTGTGGCGCCCGCCTCTCGGGCGGCGCGGGCAATGGCAAAGCCCATCTTGCCGCTGGAGCGATTGGTGAGGCCACGCACCGGATCGATTGCCTCATAGGTGGGCCCGGCCGTGATGAGCACGCGTTTGCCTGCCAGCCACTTGGGCTGGAAAAAGGCGACGAGGTCTTCCACGATCTGTTCCGGCTCGAGCATGCGGCCGTCGCCCGTCTCACCGCAAGCCTGGAAGCCACTGCCCACCCCCAGCAGGTGCGCGCCGTCGTCCGCCAGACGCTGAAGGTTGCGCTGGGTGGCTGGGTGCAGCCACATCTCCCGGTTCATGGCCGGGGCCAGCAGCAAGGGAACCTCCTGCACGTCGCCAAACCCACCGCGTGGCCGAGCCAGGCACATGACGGTCAGCAGATCGTCTGCCACGCCCCAGGCCAGCTTGGCCATGACATCTGCACTGGCAGGGGCAATGACGATCGCATCGGCACGGGGCCATTGACCGTCGCCGACGATCCCCCGGGTCAGGTTGATGTGCGCCATGTTGTTGGGTTGCGCAGAGTCCCACTGGCTGGTGAGCACCGGGCGGCCGCTGAGGGCCTGCATGGTCACGGGCGTGATGAACTGCTGCGCCCCGTCGGTCATGACCACTTGCACGCTCGCGCCTTGCTTGATGAGGCCGCGGCACAACTCGGCCGCTTTGTAGCAGGCCACACCGCCGGTGAGGGCAAGCACCAGGTGCCGGCCTACCAAGTCGTCTGGGGTTGAAGTGGGTTCTGTCATCGTGCGGATTGTGGCAGCGCCCAGAACTGCGGCCGCGCAAGCGTCGACAATCCGCCCATGAAACCGCAACCTGTGCCCGAACCCTCCACCCATGCCGTGGCCGTGCGGCGCTTTACCGACAGCAGCTACCACCCAAAGGCGGCGACCTTGTCCGAGGTGCGCGCAGCCATTGACACCCTGGATGAGCAGATCATCGGCTTGCTGGCACAGCGCGCAGCCTGGGTGAAAGACGCCACCCGGTTCAAGGCCGACACCCACCAGGCGGCCGCCCCCGCCCGCCAGGCCGAGGTGTTTGCCCGGGCCCGGGCTCTGGCCGAGCCTCACAATGCGGCCTTGCCTGAGTTTGCCGACCTGGTGGAGACGGTGTACCGCACCATGGTGGCGGAGTTCATCCGCCGCGAGCAAGCGCTGCTGGCCCAAACCGAATTGATTGGAGACCCGTCATGAAGACCCCCGCCATCACCCGCCGCCAAACCCTGCTGACCGCTGCATCAGCAGCTGCTGCCGGTGGCATGCCCTGGACCGCGTGGGCCCAAAGCGTCGGCTCGGCCACCGCAGCGGAATACCCGGTGCGCCCGATCCGGGTGATCGTGCCCTTCGCGGCAGGGTCCACGCCCGACGCCTTCATCCGCACGCTACAAGAGCGAGTGGGCGCTTCGCTTCGCCAGCCCTTGGTCATTGAAAACCGCCCCGGCGCGGGCGGCAACGTAGGCACCGACGCGGTGGCCAAGGCCGCACCCGACGGCTACACGATCGGTGTGTCGATCACCGGGCCCCTGGTCAACAACACCGTGCTTTACAAGCGCATGCCCTATGACCCCTTCAAGGATCTGACCCCCATCACCTTTGGCGTGCACCAGCCCAACCTGCTGGCGGTGAATGCCTCGCTGGGTGTCAGCACCTTGAAGGAACTGATGGACTTGCTGCGTAAGAACCCCGGGAAGTACAACTACGCCAGCATTGGCGCGGGCAGCCTGTCTCACCTGTCGATTGAGTTGCTCAAGCTCAAGACCAACAGCTTTGTGGTGCACATCCCATACCCCTCGTCACCCGCTGCGGTCACCGCCCTGCTGCAGGGCGACGTTCACATGGCCAGCCTGGCGCCCTTGGCCCTCATGCCCCATGTGCAGAGCGGTCGGCTCAAGGCGATCGCCGTCAGCACCCCGCAGCGCCAACCCCTGCTGCCCAACATCCCCACCATGAAGGAAGCCGGCATTGACGGTGCCGAAGGCACGGCCTGGATTGGTATCGTCGCCCCGGCCGCCACACCAACCCCAATCATCGAACGCCTGAACCGCGAGTTCGTGGCCGCCATGCGAGAGCCCGCCATCGTCGACCGGCTGAAGGCCCAGTACATGGAGCCGCAACCCGGTACCCCTGCGGAGTTCGCCGCCTTCATGCGCACCGAGTTGGCCAAGTGGACGCCAGTCATCAAGCGCAGCGGCGCGACCATCGACTGAAGCCCGGTACGGGCCAGCCGGCGCCCGCCTGTACAGGCAACAGCCCTGCTGGCTCAGCAGGCGCCTGGTGATGCGGAGCTGTTCGAGAGCTGCGCCACGATCACCTTGGCCAGCCAGTTGAGCCCGCTGTCCCGCGCAAAGCGCGGGTGACGGGCCAGGCTGATGGCGTAGGGTGGCACGTCAAACGGCAACTCCAGCGAGAGCACACCCCCTTCCTGGGCGAGGCGGGCTCCCACCTGGCTCGGCACCACGGCCACGCCATGGCACGCCAGCACCAGCGGTGCTACCGCACTGAAGTGCGGCACGCGGAACTGGATGTGGCGCTCCAGGCCCAAGGCAACCAGTTGCTCCACCACCAGACGGTGGCGGGTGGCGGCTTGGTCCACCACCACGATGGGGCGCTCGCGGAAATCGGCCATCCTGAGCCTCGGCCCCGATGGGGCAGCCACCACGCCCACGTAGCGCTCGTCAAACAGGCGTGTCACCTCCAGCCCGGCTGCTGACTCTGGCGGCAGCGGCCCCACCAGCAGGTCCACCACGCCGTCGGCCAGGGCCTGGGCAATCCCCTCGTCAAACGCAATGGGCAGGGCCTGCAAGCCAATGCCGCGTCCTGCCCGCCAGGTGGCTGCAGCGATGCGCGGCAGAAACACCTGCTGCCCGGCGTCGGTCATGGCCAGACGGAACACCCGCCTCGCTGTGGCAGGGTTGAAAGGCGGCTCGTCGGCCAGCGCGTCGGTGAGCAGACCCAGCGCGCCGCGCACGGCTGGGGCGAGCCGCAAGGCAAACGGCGTGGGCTGCAGGCGCACGCCCTGGCGCACGAACAGATCGTCGCCCAAGGCCTCGCGCAGGCGGGCCAGCGCATTGCTCACCGTGGGTTGCGACAAGTGCAGGGCCGTTGCAGCGGCGGTCACGCCGCCGTGGGTTTGCACGGCGGCAAACACCCGCAAGAGGCTCAAGTCCAGCCGATCGAGGTTCATGCCATAGCCGATTGATATAGGGTTTACCAGTCTATTCTGTTCGTCAATGGTTTGAATTTCGAAAGTCCATTGGATTTGCCCAACGCGGCACGCCACCATGCGTGCCATGGAACGTGCGTTTGACAAGGAGATTGCCCTCTTGAAACTGGGCGATGGCGAGGTGTTTCACGGCGAAGGCATCCTGGCCGTGACCAAGGCGCTGCTGCAAAGCGGCGTGAGCTATGTGGGCGGCTACCAGGGCTCTCCCGTGAGCAACCTGCTCGACGTGATGGTGGCCGCGCGTGATGAAGTGGCGCAGCTTGGGGTGCATGTGGAGCCCTGCACCAACGAAGCCTCGGCGGCGGCCATGCTGGGCGCCAGCATCATGTACCCAGTGCGCGGCGCGGTCACCTGGAAAAGCATCGTCGGCACCAATGTGGCCGCGGATGCGCTGTCGAACCTGTCGTCGCCAGGCGTGATGGGTGGGGTGCTGATCGTGGTGGGCGAGGACTACGGCGAAGGCGCCAGCGTCATCCAGGAGCGCACCCACAGCTTTGCCATGAAGAGCACCATGGCCCTGCTGGACCCGCGGCCGGACCTGCCGACCATCGTTCACCTGACGCAACAGGCCTTTGAGCTGAGCGAGGCCAGCAACATGCCAGTGATGATGGGCCTGCGCATCCGCGCCTGCCATCTGCGCGGCAGCTTTGTGGCCAGCCACAACCGCCGTGCAGCCATTTCGCTGCAAGACCGACTTTCCGAGCCCGCGGGCTTCAGCTACGACCGGCTCTCCCATCCGCCAGTGACGTACCTGCAGGAGAAGCGCAAGGTGGCGCAACGCATCCCTGCGGCCCGACGCTTCATCTTGGAGCGTGGCCTCAACGAAACGCTGCCGGGCCAGCCGGGACCTTTCGCCTCGCTGGGCGTCATCGTGCAAGGGGGGATCACCAGCAACTATGTGCGAGCCTTGCAGGTGCTGGGCCTGGCGGACGCAGACGGCAGCCCTCACCTGCCCACGCTGGTGCTCAACGCGGTGTACCCCCTGGTGCCAGAGCAGATCACCGGCTTTTGCGCCGGCAAGCGGGCGGTGCTGGTGCTGGAAGAAGGCCAGCCCGAGTACATCGAGCACGAGATCGCGGCCCACCTGCACCGAGCAGGTGTGACCACTGCCCTTCATGGCAAGGACCTGATGACCCAGCCTGGCGAGTACAGCACAGAGGCCCTGCTCCACGGGCTGACGGCGCTGGCCGAGCGCTACCTGGGCGAGCCGCAGGCAGCCCCTGGGCACCACTGGCTGCGCATGCTGGCCGCCAATCGGACCCAGGCAGCCAAAGCGCTCACGAAACCAGTGCCTCCCCGCCCGCCGGGTTTCTGCATTGGTTGCCCCGAGCGCCCGGTGTTCAGCGCGCTCAAACAGGTACGCGAGCAGATCGGCCCCACCCACATCAGCACCGACATCGGCTGCCATTCCTTCGCCACCTTTGCGCCGTTTTCGTTTGGCAACTCCATCCTGGGCTACGGCATGAGCATGGCCAGTGCTGCAGCGGTGACACCGCTGTCCGACCGTCGCCCCCTGGCCATCATGGGTGACGGGGGTTTCTGGCACAACGGCCTGCTGTCGGGCGTGGCCAGCAACCTGATGAACCGGGGCGATGGGGTTCTGCTCATCATGAAGAACGGCTACACCTCGGCCACCGGCACGCAGGAGGTGATTTCGTCACCCGACGACGCCCTGAAGCAAAGCGCGGGCGCCACCAGCGCCACCCACACCGAGACCACCATCGAAGACACCTTGCGGGGCATGGGTGTGCGCTGGCTGAAGACGGTGCACACCTACCGGGTGGGCCAGATGAAGCTGGCACTGAAAGAGGCCTTCGCCGCCCTGGGGCCGGGGCTGAAGGTCATCGTGGCCGAAGGCGAGTGCCAGCTCGAGCGTCAGCGCCGCGTTCGCCCGCAGATGGCTGCTGCCTTGCTGGCTGGCGAGCGGGTGGTACGCACCCGCTTTGGGGTGGACGAGAACGTCTGTACGGGCGACCATGCCTGTGTGCGCTTGTCGGCCTGCCCCTCGCTCACGGTGCGCGATTCAAGCGACCCTCTGCGCACCGAACCCGTGGCCTACGTCACACCCGACTGCGTGGGTTGCGGTCTGTGCGGTGAAAACGCGCACGCCGCTACCTTGTGCCCCAGCTTCTACAAGGTGGAGGTGATTCAGAACCCCACCTGGCTCGACCGCCTAAAGGACCAGGCGCGACGCACGGTGCTGCGCCTGCTGGGCGGCAGGGGGCCTGCCATGGAGTTGCAGGCATGAGCGCGGCGGGCTCAGATCTGAAGAACGTGCTGCTGCTCGCCCTGGGTGGCGAAGGCGGCGGCACCCTCACCGAATGGGTGGTCGAGGCAGGCATTGCCAGCGGTTGGCCTATCCAGGCCACCTCCATCCCGGGCGTGGCGCAGCGCACGGGCGCCACCAGCTACTACATCGAGTGCCTGCCTCGCCCGCTGGCAAGCGGCGAATCCGCCCCGCCCATGTGCCTCGCCCCGCTGGCGGGCGACCTGGACCTGGTGGTCAGCAGTGAGTGGCTGGAGACCGCGCGCGCCGTAGAGCGCGGATTGACGCACGCCGATCGGACGGTGGTGGTGAGTTCGAGCGCACGCAGCCTGACCACCGAGGAGCGTGTCCACCCCAGCGACGGGCGCTTCGACGCTGCCGCCATCGAGGCCGCTACCCGCGCCGCCTGCGCCCGGTTGCACCTGGCCGACCTGGGCGCCCTGGCACGGGAGAACGGCACCGTGGTGTCTGCCGTGATGTTTGGGGCGCTGGCCGCAAGCGGCGTGCTGCCGTTTGACCCGGCCGTGTGTCAGCAAGTGGTCCGTGGCGGTGGCCCCGACTCGCCCCGCGCCCACGCCAGCTGGCAAGGCTTCCTGGCTGGGTGGCAGGCCGTGGCAGGCCCACCCGCCGGGCAAGTGGTGGGCCAGGCCACAAGACAGGCCCTTCCCAGCACGGCGCCGAACCCGCCTGCCCATGTCATGGTCCGAGGCATCACCCTACCCGCCCCAGTGGCAGCCGTGGCCAGCCACGGCGTGGCGCGGCTGACAGACCACCAGGACGCTGCCTACGCCGACCAGTACATCGGGCTGGTGCAGCGCTTTGCAGCACAGGACGCCGCACCCTTTGGCGCCAGCGCCGAGGCTGCCCGCACCCTGGCGCTGTGGATGGCGTATGAGGATGTGATCCGTGTGGCCGACCTGAAGAGCCGTGCCACCCGCTTCACGCAGATTCGCCGCGACTACGGCGCCGAGGCACACGAGCCGGTGGTCGTACGCGACTTCCTGAAACCTGGGCTCGCAGAAATCGCCGACATCCTGCCGCCTGCCCTGTCCAGACGGGTGCGCACCCTGGCCGCCCGCCGCCTGCAGCGCACCAGCGCGGCTTCTGTCGGCGAGGGGATTCAGTTGCAAACCAGCAGCGTGCTGGGGCTGCTGGCGCTGCGCCTGATGGCCAGCCTGCGCCCACTGCGCCGCCGATCCGCCCGTTTTGCAGAAGAGCAGGCGCTGGTCGCCCGCTGGGTGGCAGCCCTGGATGCCGCCCTGAAACTCGATGCCAGCCTGGCAAGGCAAGTGGCCACGCTGCCCAAGCTCATCAAAGGCTACAGCGACACCCACGCCCGCGGCAAGGCGAAGTTCCTGCACATTCTGGCCACACTGGTCGAGCCTGCACTGCAGGCAGGCGACGCAAGTATCACCCCGAAGGTGACGCAGGCCATCGACGCAGCCACCCGCCACCCGGGCGAGCATGAACTGATGGAGTTCCTGGGTTTGCCCAAGCCCGCCCCGCAGGAACAGGTGATCCACTTTGTCCGTCCGAAAGTCGGCGTCGCACCCAGCATCCCTCAAGCACACTGACCCGCAACAACAGCCACACCAAGGAGACCGTCATGAACACCCCGCCCATCCAGCCCGGCCGCCGCCACACGCTTTGCCTGGGGCTGGCCAGTGCCGCCGCCCTGGCTGTACCGTCCGTTGCCTTCGGCCAAGGCTTCCCCAACAAGCCTGTACGCATCGTGGTGGACTTTCCTCCGGGGGGTGTCGCCGACGTGTTCGCCCGAAGCATCCAGCCCAGTTTGCAGGAGCACCTGGGGCAGCCGGTGGTCGTTGAGAACCGTGCAGGCGCCAACGGCAACCTCGCGGCCGACTTCGTGGCCAAGTCGCCGGGCGACGGCTACACGTTGGTGCTGAGTTCCACCGGCATCGAGACAGTGAACCCGCTGATGCTGCCCAGGTCGTTCGACCCCCAGAAAGACCTGCAAGCCGTGGCCCTGCTGGGCGACATCCAACTGTTCCTGGTGACGAAGCAACAACTGCCGCCCAACAGCCTTCAGGAGTTTCTGGCCTACGCCAAGGCCAATGTGGGCAAGCTGTCCTACGGCTCTGCCGGGTCGGGCAGCACGCCTCACTTGGCGGGCGAGCTGTTCAAGCAGGCCACCGGCATCTTTGCCACCCACATTCCCTATCGCGGCGCAGCCCCCGCGCTGCAAGACCTGCTGGCCGGGCAGATTGACTACTACTTCGACCCCGGCATCGCATTCCCCCATGTCCGGGCCAGTCGGCTGAAGATGCATGCCGTGGCCAGCCGCAAGCGCAGCAAGCTCTTCCCCAACGTGCCCACCCTGCTGGAGAGTGGCATCAGCGGTGTGGAAGCCGACACCCTGTTTGGCCTGTGGGCGCCAGCCAGCACCCCACAGGACGTGGTGGCCCGCCTGAACCGCGAAGTCAACAAGTCGCTGGCTCTGCCCGCTGTGAGAGAGCGATTCGCAGGTGTGGGCGGCGATGCCGACCCAGTGAGCGTGGCCGAGTTTCGCCAGAAGATTCAAGCCGAGGCGGCGACGTTCGGGGCCATCATCAAGGCGCGGAACATCAAGACCGACTGAACTGCTCACGCAGAAACATCAGCAACTCCCGGCGTGATGCATCCCGCGCCTCTGCATTCCCTCCCACCCTTACGCCCTGTCCGGGGTTGACGCCATTTGGCACATCCAGGCGCACGCGGACTTCGGATACCCCATCAAAGCCGTGAAATGCGCCAGGATAGCTACGCAACGAGACACTTTGAGGATTGGCTGCAGTGAGTGCTTTGCACGGCGCCGCAGGGGTTCAGTCGTCGGACTCGCCCACCAAGAGAAGCAATGGCGCCGACGGCTTGTAGCCAGTGCGCTCTGCTGCCCCACAGCCCGGATAGAACGCAACAGCCGCCCTGGGCTTGACCAGAGAACCACGTACGTCGTGCAGATTGGCGTCTGTCGCGGCCAACACCGCGCTACCGCCGTGAGACCACCCCATCACCGCAAGACGCGTGGCATCCACCTCGGGCCGCTGGGCCAGCCACAGCAAGGCGCCCAAAACATCAAGCCGCCGATTGGCCTGGGTGATGCTGCGGCTTCCCACGTTCTGAGTACACAGCTCGCGCTCGCCACGAGGCGTGAACGAATCAATCACGAGGGTGTGCCAACCCTGCTCGCGTAGCAGGGCCACATAGCTGCGCATCCGGTTGCCCAGTTCACCACGGGAGTCATACGGCCCACCACAGCCATGCAACAGCAGTACTGTCGGCGCCTTGGGGGTAGTTGCTTGGCGAGACGCCGACCACAAGCCGGGCAGGTCCAGAGGTTTGCCATCGCGCAACTCAGTACTGGGCACCTCAACCCTCTCCTGCGCGGCGACACCACTCGCAGCCGCCATCGCCAGAGCAAGGATCAGTGAACGCATTCGAACGAGCGCTCCAGGCGTCCTGGATGCATAGTGCGTCGTCCAGTCACACGCCCAAGACGGGCAAATCGGCACTGACAATCACCGCTGCGGCACAGCGACTCAGTCCGCGAACAGGACGCAGCTTCAAAGGCCATTGGGGACCGCGCCGACTGCATTGATACACTGCCAAAGAGACGCCAATTTCCGCTCAACAATTTTTTGTCAAGTCCCAAAATTCCTCAAAACAGCCTGTTCCGCAAAGAAGCTTTGGAGCACATGGTGCCAAAGCTCGCTGGTCAGATCCTGCTCACCCCCAGGATATCGGGCTGGATCGCCGCCGCGTTTGCGGCCTCGATGGCGACCGCAGTGATCGCACTCCTGTCGTTCGGCACCTATACGAAGCGTACCACCGTGTCTGGCCTGTTGGTGCCCTCCGCAGGCTTGATGCGGGTTTCCACGCCTCAGCCAGGGATCGTGATCGAAAAGCGAATCCGGGAAGGGCAGGTGGTTCAGCGAGGCGACATCCTTTATGTCCTGACCAGCGATCGACTCAATACCGAAGCACGCGAGATCCAGGCCTCGATTGGCACTCAGGTGGTTCAGCGCAAACGGTCCATGGAAACCGAAATGGCGCGCAATGCGGCTGCCGAGTCGGCAGAAGCCACCCAGTTGCAGCGCCGCCTCTCGACTCTTGAGGCTGAATCTCGCACCATTGAACGCCAAATCGAGCAGCAGAAGATTCGGGTAGCGCTCGCAGAAGATGCGCGCTTGCGCTACCAGTCTCTCGCTGACCGGGATTTCATCGCCCGCGAGCAGTTGTTTCAGAAGGAGGCTGAGCTTTCAGAGGCACGCTCCAGGCTGGAAGCCCTGAACAGGGATGCACTTGGAGTGCAAAGGGATCTCGTTGGAACGAAGCGAGATCTTGACGCCACCCGCCTACGCTACGCGAGTTTGAATGCTGTTCTGCAACGCGGCATCTCGAATGCCGAACAAGAGTTGACAGAAGTCGAATCCCGCCGACGAATCGTCGTATCGGCTCCCGAGTCTGGGCGTGCCTCTCTGGTCGTCGCGGAGGTTGGGCAGGCGGTTGATCCTTCCCGCCCCTTGGTGAGTCTGGTGCCCAGCGACAGCAAGCTGGAGGCCCGCTTCTATGCTCCCAGCCGAACGGTTGGCTTTGTCAAGGCGGGCAATGTGGTCCGCATGAGACTGCAAGCATTTCCATACCAGAAGTTCGGGCATCAGGAGGGGACTGTTGTTGCGGTGTCTACCAACGCGGCGACGACCACGGAACTCGCCGGCTTTCCTCTGCCTGAACTACCGCCCGGCGAACCGGTTTTTTCGATCACCGTCAGACTGAAGGACCAGGCTGTCATGGCTTATGGATCACCCGTGGCATTGCAGGCTGGCATGCGTCTGGACGCTGACATCCTTCAGGAAAAGCGTCGCCTATGGGAGTGGATGCTGGAACCTCTTTACAGCGTCACGGGGCGTCTTCGCTGATTGGGAACCGGCATGGCGTGGTTTGACTCATTGTCCTTGGGCTTGTCCCGCAAGTTGCCGCTCATCCTCCAGACCGAGTCGGCCGAGTGCGGGCTGGCCTGCGTCGGGATGGTCATGGGATATCACGGCGCCCTGACCGATCTGGCGACTCTGCGCAGGC
>CAZRRW010000050.1:0-260 GCA_964602505.1 uncultured Burkholderiaceae bacterium | reverse complement strand
GTCGATGAAGGGCATCACTCTCAGCAAGCTGACTCAGATCTTGCAGTCGGAGAGGATGGGGACGCGTGCAGTGCGTCTCGAACTTGAAGAGCTCGGGCAACTGCGGACTCCAGCAATTCTTCACTGGGAGATGAACCACTTCGTGGTTCTCAAGGAAGTGGTGGCGGGTGGAATCGTCATCCATGACCCAGGCTTCGGAATCAGGCGACTGAAGTTGTCGGAAGCCTCCCAGTCCTTCACTGGGGTGGCGGTCGAGGTGT
>CAZRRW010000049.1:0-13344 GCA_964602505.1 uncultured Burkholderiaceae bacterium | reverse complement strand
GACGCTGGAGGAGGACCTGGCCCGGCGGGACCTCACCATCAACGCCATGGCGGTGCCAGCGGGCGGCTCGGCCCCGGGCGACCTGATCGACCCCCATGGCGGCCTGGCCGATCTGCGGGCTGGCGTGCTGCGTCATGTGTCGGGCGCCTTCGTGGAGGACCCGGTGCGCATCCTGCGTCTGGCCCGCTTCATGGCCCGGTTCGCGAGCTTTCGGATGGCCCCCGACACCCTGGACTTGATGCGCCAGATGGTGCGTGCGGGCGAGGTGGACGCGCTGGTGCCCGAGCGGGTCTGGCAGGAGCTGGCGCGGGGCTTGATGGAGGCCCACCCCCCCCGCATGTTCGAGGCCCTGCGCCAGTGCGGGGCCCTGGCCAGGCTGCTGCCGGAGGTGAACCGCCTGTGGGGCGTTCCGCAGCGCACCGACCACCATCCCGAAGTCGACACGGGTGTGCACCTCATGATGGTGCTGGACATGAGCGCTCGCCTGCAGGCCCCCTTGGCCGTGCGCTACGCCTGCCTGATGCACGACCTGGGCAAGGGCACCACCCCGGCGGACGTCCTGCCCCGGCACATTGGGCACGAGCAGCGCAGCGCCACCCTGGCCAAGACGGTGGCCGAGCGTTGGCGGGTGCCGACAGACTGCGCCGAACTGGCGCAGGTGGTGGCCTGCGAGCACGGCAACATCCACCGCAGTGGCGAGCTGGGCGCCGCCGCCCTGCTGCGTTTGCTGCAGCGCTGCGACGCGTTGCGGCGCCCGGAGCGCTTTGGCCTGGTGCTGCAGGCTTGCGAGTGTGACGCCCGCGGGCGCCTGGGGCGGCATGACACCCCCTACCCACAGGCCAGCCGCCTGAGGCAGGCGCTTAGCGCAGCCTTGACGGTCGACGCCGGTGAGATCGCCCGGTCGGTTTCGTCCAGGACAGATGGCTCAGCAGCCGAACGCGGCACGCAGATTGCCCGGGCGTTGCAGGCCGCGCGTGAACGAGCCATTGAATCAGTCCTGGAATCGCGGTAGCCCCAAGCCTTGCCCAATGCAGTGCCCTGTTGACGGGTGGGCGAGATCCGCACCGAGTCTGCAAGGGAGGGCACCATGCACCTAAGCGAAGCCATCAAGCGCCACGGTTACCGCAAGTGGTACGAGCGGCAGCTGACGGAAAGTCATCTCAACCTGGTCACCGCGTTTCTGGCGCTGATTGCCGCCGCCGCCTGCCTGGAGCAGATGAGTACCCCACTGCCACTGGCCGACAAGCTGGCTGACGTGCTGGGGTTGCTGGTGTGTGCCGTGTTCATGGCCTGGTCGATTCGGCGCTACTTCATGTCGCTCACGTTCGCCCAGGCCATCGATGCCCGGGCCGAGTGCCCGCATTGCCATGCTTATGGCAAGTTTGCGGTGGCCGACGACCACCCTCGTTCAGTGCACTATGTCAATGTGGCCTGCAAGAAATGCGGCCACGCCTGGCGGCTGAAGGCGGAATAGCGCGTGGCCTAGGCCTGGGGCTGTGGGCCTGCGGTCTACAGCCAGTGCCCGATCACCCAGACCAGCACCGTCAGCACGATGGTGCTGCCAAACGGAAACACGTACTCGCGGCCGCGGATGCGCAGGCTGAAGTCAAACGGCATCTTGCCAATGCCAAAGCGGCGCAGATAGGGCATCACTGCGCTGAACACGATGCTGGCGAGCACAAAGATCAGCAGCCAGCGCATCGCATCTGGCGTCCGTTGTGATGAAGGTGGGCATGTGCCATTCGGTGGCTACAGCGTGTGGGTGCGGTCGCCCTGCACAAAGCCCAGCGGCACGACGCCAGCGGGCCAGCCGCGTCCGAACGCAATGACCTTGAACAGCTCGCCCATCTCATGCTCGGTCAGCAGCTTCTGCGTGTTGGCTGCCAGGCGCAAGCCCGCAGCACTTTGCGCCCCCAGGCGCTCCAGGTTCTGCTGCAACCGCTCCAGGATGCCGCAATTCATCAGGAAGCGCGCCTGGCTGGTGTAGCCCAACACGTCCACCGGCATGTGGTCGCCGGGTGGGGCGGCGTCCTGGGCGGCCAGCGCGATGCCGGTGAAGTTGACATGGGCCGTCAGATCCTGCGTACCGGGCATGGCCAGCACGTCTTCACTGACCCGATGCCCCTGGTGAGCCACCAGGGTGCCTCGTTGGCGCTGTGGGTGGTAGTACTCGGCCTGCGGAAAGCCATAGTCGACGAAAAAGGCGGCACCTCGACGCAGCATGTGTGCCACTGTGGCCACGAACGCCTCGGCCTGGGCGTGGGTCTCGGTCACGCTGCCCGGCGGCATGGCCTGTTCGTCCAGCACTGTCGGCCACCGGGCCGGCGAACGGTGGCCCTGGTCCGCGGGGCGGGGCGTGAAGGCAAAGCGCGCTCGGGGGGGGGCCAGGCTGGCCCCTGCAGGAGGCGGTGCCAGCACCACGCCCACCTCGCACCACTGCCCCTCAGCCACCTGTTGCCACAGTTGCACTGGCATGGCGTCCAGCACCTCATTGCCCAGCACCACGCCCTCAAAACTGGCGGGCAGCTCGCTCAGCCACTGAACCCGCTCACCCCAAGGGGCCAGCCGCTCTCGCTGGCGCATGGCCAGGGCTGGCGACAGCTCGACGATCACATACCTCTGCCATGCCACGTTGCGGGAGTCGAGTTCTGTGAGCACGTCAGCTGCCAAGCGGCCGCTGCCCGCGCCAAACTCCATCAGCGCCGATGTGTGGGTGGCCTGCAAGGCCTGGGCCACCTGGGCACCCAGGCTGGCGCCGAACAGCGGTGACAGTTCAGGCGCCGTGACGAAGTCGCTGCCGTCGACTGGCCCTTGGCCCAACACCTGTCGGCCACTGGCGTAATACCCACCGGGGCCATACAGCGCAATGCGCATGAACTCGTCAAAGCCCATCCAGCCCTCGCGCGTGGCCAGGGCATCCCTCAGGCGTGCATGGACGGCGTCGCTGCCTAGAATTTCAGCATTGGTGGGGCCCATGCCCACATTGTCCCGTCTGGCTCGGCGGGCCCTCCTTCAACCTGCCCGACCTGTCCCTTGACCCTGCCTTCGCCGTTCAAATCTGTGCTCGTGACCGGCGCTGCCAAGCGCCTGGGCCGGGCCATCGCCCTGGACCTGGCCGCCCATGGCTGGGCCGTGGCGGTGCACTACCGGGGCTCAGCTGTCGAGGCCGCACAGACCGTGTCAGACCTGCGCACGCTGGGGGCCACTGCGGTGGCGGTGCAGGCCGACCTGGCGGTCGAGCTGGAGGCCCGGGCGCTGCTGCCCCAGGCGGCTCGCGCCCTGGCCGAGGTCGGCATGCCCCCGGCGGCGCTGCGTGCCGTGGTGAACTCTGCCTCCCTCTTTGACTTTGATGACGCCGCCAGCTTCAGCTACGGGCGGATGGACGCCCACTTGCATGCCAACACCGCCGCGCCTGTGGTGCTGGCGCAGGCCTTGGCGTCCCATGTGCGGGCACAGGGAGGTGCCCAGGGTCAGGAGCCATCGCCCGGTGCGGCCTGCGTGGTGAACCTGTTGGACCAGAAGCTGTGGAACCCCAACCCCGACTTCCTGAGCTACACCCTGTCCAAGGCGGCGCTGCGTGCCGCCACCACCTTGCTGGCCCAGGCCTTAGCGCCTGCGGTGCGAGTGGTGGGCGTGGCGCCGGGCCTCACGCTCACCAGCTACATGCTCAGTGACGAGGCCTTTGCGGCGCTGCACCGGCTGTCGCCTCTGGGCCGCTCCTCCACACCCGAGGATGTGGCCGCTGCAGTGCGGTTTGCGCTGGAGAACCAGTCGGTCACGGGTACCGAGTTGCTGGTCGATGGGGGCCAGCATCTCATGCCCATGGCGCGTGACTTCAGCCTGATACCGCAGCTGGGTCAGGCTGCCAGCGCCGACGCGCCACCCCATGCCCCCGGAATGAGCCCCGCGCCGTGACTGCCCGCCCCACTGCCCCCAACACGCATGGCCGCCAAGTTCTTGCGCTGACCGGCCTGCGCTTCAAGGCCAATCTCGGCATCCTTGACCATGAGCGCGGGGCACCTCAGCCCATCGCCGTGGACGCCGAACTCAACCAAGGCCAGCAGCCCCTGCTGCCCAAGGACGACGATATCTTCCACGTGCTGGACTACCGCAAGGTGCGCGAGATCATCATTGCCGAATGCACGGCGGTGCATGTGAACCTGTTGGAGACCCTGATCGGCAAGCTGGCACAGCGGCTGCTTGCCCTGCCGGGTGTCATTGGCGTGCGCGTGCGCATTGCCAAGCTCGAGATCTTTGACGACTGTGAAGTCGCCATCCGCATGGAGGCAGGCCAATGGTGAACGGGTTGCTGGAACCGATGACGCCGCCAGAGGCGGCCCCCAAAGCCTTCGCCAGCCGGGCGGAGCAGAAGCACGCCCACGAGCACAACAAGCTGGAGAAGCGCCTGTGCAGGCTGGCGGGGCAGGCCATCACCGACTACAACATGATCGAGGCAGGCGACCGGGTGATGGTGTGCCTGTCTGGTGGCAAGGACAGCTATGCCTTGCTGGAGGTGCTGTTGCTTCTGCAGGCCCGTGCACCCATCGACTTTGAGCTGGTCGCTGTCAACCTCGACCAGAAGCAGCCCGGTTTCCCCGAGCATGTGCTGCCCGACTACCTCAGCCGGCGCGGCGTGCGCTTCCACATCGAGAACCAGGACACCTACTCCATCGTCAAGCGGGTCATCCCAGAGGGCAAGACGATGTGCAGCCTGTGCAGCCGCCTGCGCCGCGGCATTCTTTACCGGGTGGCCGACGAACTGGGCTGCCACCGCGACGACATCCTCCAGACGGTGCTGCTCAACATGTTCTTTGGGGGCAAGCTCAAGGGCATGCCGCCCAAGTTGGTGAGCGACGACGGCCGGCATGTGGTGATCCGCCCGCTGGCGTATGTGAGCGAGGCCGACACCACGCGGTATGCCGAGGAGAAGGCTTTCCCCATCATCCCGTGCACCCTGTGCGGCAGCCAGGAGAACCTGCAGCGCAAACAGGTGGGCGCCTTGCTGCGCGAGTGGCAGCTGAAGTACCCGGGGCGGGTGGAGAACATGTTCAGCGCCTTGTCCAACGTCGTGCCCTCGCACTTGATGGACACCCGGCTGCACCCGTTTCAAAGCCTTCAGGCCACAGGGGTGGCGTCGGCCGATGGTGACATTGCCTTCGATGAGGAGCCGTGCGCCAGCCCAGCGCCGCCTGCCGACCCAGGCGAGGCCGACCTCAGCGTGGTGCGGCTAGTGCCAGCAAGTCTGACTCGTAGCCCCTGAGCCTGGCGACGGCGGCCTCCCGCTGCCGCTGCGGCATGGCGTTGTGCACGGCGGCATAGAACTGGCAGTTGCTTTGCGTGATGCGCTGGGCATAGGCCCGGTGCGAGGCCGACGGGCTGTTCCACAGGCGTGCGATGTACCCGCGAACGGCCTCCTGGGCCTGGGTGGCGGTCATCTTCTCTGCCTGCATGCGCCGCGCTGTGGCCAGCAGGTCCTGCTGTCGGCGCACCCGCTCCGCGAAGGTGGCGGCCGGGTCGAAGGCCGAGGCCTCCAGCAATCGCGCCACCGTCTGCTTCGTGGCCTCGTCGAGGGGGCTGTACACCAGTTCGAGCCGTCCGATGGCCACCTCGGTGCGCTTCTCCTTGCGCTGCTCGGCGCTGCCATCCAGAAAATCGGCTCGCCAGTCCCGGTTGCTGCGGGCCTGTCGGCCTTCGATGTACCGCAGCTGGGTGTCGGTCAGGCTCATGCCAAGCTCCGCCCACATCGGCACCGTGCGTTCGGCCAGGGCTTCCAGGCCTGGCCGCAGCTCGGCCCAGATGCGGCAAATCTGCTCTGGGGTGGTGTTGCGTGGCATCTGCTCGCGCAGGCGGGCCAAAAGCGCGGCGTACTCGGGCAGTTGGGTGCTGCGGTGCCAGGCATGCAGGGCCTGCAGGCGTTCACGCGCCAGTTCTTCCTGGCTGTCGCTCAGGTCGGCAAAGCTGTCCATTCGCCACAACAGAATCGCGGGCGCCTGGCTGTAGGCAAAGCGCCATGTCGCCTGGCCGCAGGCCCCCAGCAAGGCCAGCAGGAGCACGGCCGCCAGGCCCCAGAGTGCGCGAAACAGCTTCCTAGAATTCGTCACAGGTTTTTGGGGAAGCGGAGCGTCATGCAAGTGGATGTGGTGATCATGGCGGCGGGCAAGGGCACCCGCATGAAGTCCGCCAAGCCGAAAGTCTTGCATGAACTGGCCGGGCGTGCGCTGCTGGGGCATGTGCTGTCGGCCGTGGCGCCCCTTCAGCCGCGCCAGGTGGTGGTGGTCACTGGGTTTCAGGCCGAGCAGGTGGCTGCCTACGCCGCCGCCTGCATGCCCATCGCCCAGTGTGTGAAGCAGGAGCCCCAGCTGGGCACAGGGCACGCCGTGCAGCAGGCGGCCCCCCGGCTGGCAGACGACGGCGTGACCCTGGTGCTCAATGGCGACGAGCCCCAGGTGGACACGGCCACCCTGGCCGCGCTGGCGCAGGCAGGCCAAGAGGGCCTGGCCTTGCTGTCGCTTGACCTTGCTGGCCAGCCGCAGGGGGCTTTGGGCCTTGGGCGCATCGTGCGCGACGCGCGGGACGCGGTGCTGTCTATCGTGGAAGAGAAAGACGCCACGCCCGAGCAGCGGGCGCTGACCGAGGCGTACACCGGCACCCTGGCGGCCCCCACGGCCTTGCTCAAGCGCTGGCTTGGCCTGCTGCGCGACGACAACGCCCAGCGGGAGTTCTATCTGACCGACGTGGTCAAGCATGCCGTGGCCGAGGGGGCGCAGGTGCAAGGGGTGCGCTGGCAGACGGACGCGGTGTCGCTGGGCATCAACGACCCGCTTCAGCTGGCGGCCATGGAGCGGCGCTGGCAGCGCCGCACGGCCGATGCCTTGATGCGCCAGGGTGTGCGTCTGAGCGACCCCGGTCGCATCGATGTGCGCGGCCAGCTTACCTGCGAGCCCGATGTCGAGATTGACGTGAACTGCGTGTTTGCTGGCGAGGTGCGCCTGGGTGCTGGCGTGAGGGTCGGCGCCAACTGTGTGATCCGCAATGCCCACCTGTCGGACGGCGTGGTGGTGGACGCCTTCACCCACATCGACGGCGGCGACGGCGTGGTGCAGGTGGGGGCGCAGGCCCGTGTGGGCCCCTTTGCGCGCTTGCGCCCTGGCACGTCGCTGGGGGCAGAGGTGCACATCGGCAACTTTGTGGAAGTGAAGAACAGCAGCCTGGCCGCCGGGGCCAAGGCCAACCACTTGGCCTACCTGGGCGACGCCACCGTCGGCGAGCGGGTCAACTACGGGGCGGGCAGCATCACCGCCAACTACGACGGTGCCCGCAAGCACCGCACCATCATCGAGGCCGATGCCCACATCGGCAGCAACTGCGTGCTGGTGGCGCCCGTCACTGTCGGGGCCGGTGCCACCATCGGCGGTGGATCCACCATCTCCAAGGACGCGCCGGCAGGGCAGCTCACCGTGGCGCGTGGCAAGCAGGTCTCTCTGCCCGCCTGGAAAAGGCCGCAGAAAAAGTAGGCGCATTGTTGGTGCGCGGGCCCGTGTTTGCCCTGATGAAGTGCCCCTAAAACCTCATGGGTTTTGAGGCTGAAGCCTCGGGACTTTCCCGAGACTTTGTCGAAAACAGGCCCAAACACCAACCTAGAAATCGTGGGGGCATTGCGGCCTGCCTAGAGTTCGATCCCACATCGTCGATGCCCTGCGCTGGATCAGGTTGTAGACTACGTCCCTTCTGTTCATTCGTCCTTAACCATTGGAGAACACCATGGAACGCCGTTCATTCCTGAAGAAAGCATCGGTCGGCGGTGCAGTCGCTGGCGCATTTGCCGCCCCCGCAGTTGTCAACGCCCAGCAGCAAATCCGCTGGCGCTGCTCGTCGGGCTTCCCCAAGGCGCTCGACACCATCTTTGGCGCGGCTGAAGACACTGCCAAGCGCATCAGCGACGCCACCGGCGGCCGCTTCCAGATCACCGTGGCTGCTGCGGGCGAAATCGTTCCCATGCCCCAAGCCGCACAAGCCGTGGCTGCAGGCACCGTGGAGTGCTCGCACACCGCCGCCTTCTACTACGTCGGCCAGAACCCCACCTGGGCCCTCGGCTCCTGCGTGCCCTTCGGCATGAACTTCCGCCAGCACAACGCCTGGTGGAAGCAAGGTGGCGGTGAGAGGCTGTTCAATGACTGGCTGCGTCCCCAAGGCATGCAGTACATCCTGTCGGGCAACACCGGCGCCCAGATGGGTGGCTGGTTCCGCAAGGAAATCAACACCATGGAGGACGTGCGCGGCCTGAAGATGCGCATTCCCGGCCTGGGTGGCGCACTGTTCTCGGCCTCGGGTGCTGTGCCCCAGCAGATTCCCGGTGGCGACATCTATGCGTCGCTCGAGCGTGGCACCATCGACGCGGCTGAGTGGGTGGGTCCGTACGACGACGAGAAGCTGGGCTTCAACAAAGTGGCCCGCTTCTACTACTACCCCGGTTTCTGGGAAGGTGGCGCGGCCCTCGGCTGGCTGATCAACAACAACGCCTGGAACGCCCTGCCCAACGAGTTCAAGGCCATCTTCACCGCCGCCGCTCACGAAGCCAACGCGATGATGATGGCCAAGTACGACGCCCGCAACGCTCCCGCGCTGCGCCGTCTGGTGGCTGGTGGCACGCAAGTGCGCCCCTTCCCGCGCCCCGTGATGGAAGGCTTCTACCGCAACTGGCAGCCCGAGCTGCAGAAGATTGCGGCTGCCAACGCCGACTTCAAGCGCATCCACGACTCGTATGTGCAGTTCCAGCGTGACACCATCGGCTGGATGCGTGTGACCGAGAACACCTTCGACGACTTCATGGCCAGCATCCTGCGCGCCTGATCGTCCCTGCTGGCCCTCGCAGGTGGTCAAGCACCTGCAGGGGCCAACGTCTTCGAAGTACAGACCCCGCCGGGCCCAGCCTAGCGGGGTCTGTTGCTGTGACTACGCCAGTTTCTTGCATGAAGCTGACGCGGAGTCCTGCACACCCGCCCCACATCAAGAACGAGGTCACCCCATGAATGCGTTGCTGGGCCTTTGCCGGGCCATTGACTGGTTGAGTGAACGGATCGGCAAGTTCGTTTATTGGTTGTTGCTGATTGCGGTGCTGATCAGCACCTTGAACGCCATCTCTCGCAAGGCGTTCAGTATCAGCTCCAACGCCTACCTTGAAGCCCAGTGGTATTTGTTTGCTGCAGTCTTCATGCTGGGCGCAGGCTATGTGTTCCTGCATGACCAGCATGTGCGAATTGACGTGCTGTCCAGCAAGCTGAAGCGCAAGACCAACGTATGGATTGACTTGGTGGGTATTGGTGTGTTCTTGATGCCCCTGTGTGTGGCCATCATCTGGATGTCGCTGCCTACCGTGATAGGAGCTATCACCTCCGGCGAAGTGTCGAACAACCCTGGCGGCCTGATTCGCTGGCCCCTTTACATCCTGGTGCCCATCGGCTTTGGTTTGCTGTTGCTGCAAAGCTTTTCAGAGTTTGTGAAGCGCGCTGCCTTCCTCGCTGGGAAGGCCCCCGACCCGCATGCCAAGCCTGAGAAGACAGACGAGGAAATCCTGCTTGAAGAGCTCAAGCATGAGGCTGAGGCTGCCGAGGCCCAACTTAAAGGGAGCAAAGCATGAGTGCCTGGCTTGCGGCGAATCTTGCGCCGATCATGTTCGGCAGCCTGCTGTTCTTCCTGCTCAGCGGCTTCCCTGTTGCATTCGGCCTAGCGTCCTGTGGCATCGTCTTTGGTGCCATTGCAGTTGAGATGGGCATAGCCCCAGCACAGTTGTTCAATGCCTTGCCGCTGCGGCTGTACGGCATCATGAGCAACGATGTGCTGCTCGCCATCCCCTTCTTCACCTTCATGGGGCTCATCCTTGAGCGCAGCCGCATGGCGGAAGACCTGCTGGAGACCATTGGCCAGGTGTTTGGCCCCATCCGTGGCGGCCTAGCCGTCGCTGTGATCGTGGTGGGTGCCATGCTCGCCGCGACCACCGGTGTGGTGGCGGCCTCGGTCATCTCGATGGGCCTGATCTCCCTGCCCATCATGATGCGCTACGGCTACAACCGGCCGCTTGCGGCGGGCGTGATCACCGCCTCGGGTACGTTGGCGCAGATCATCCCGCCCTCGCTGGTGCTCATCATCATCGCCGACCAATTGGGCAAGAGCGTGGGTGACATGTACCGTGCCGCCTTCATTCCCGCATTCATGCTGGTGGGCCTGTATGTGGCGGTGGTGATGATCGTTGCCGTGGTGCGGCCGAAGTGGGTGCCAGCCCTGCCGCCGGAGGCACGGACCTACCGCGAAGCCACGGGCCTTAGCGGCCACCGCTCGCTGGCGGTCTTGACCGGGCTGTCCGCTTTGGTGGGCGTGCTGGTCTACACGCAGTACCCCAACATCTACAAGGTGCTTGGCCTGAAGACGGACTTTGGCATCCCCACCGACGAAAAGGTGGTCATGACCCTGATGTCTGGCATTCTGTTTGCCTTTGGGATGGCGGTCGTTGACAAGGTGGCCAGGACGAACCTGTTGTCCAAGCTGGCACAGCAGGTGACCTTTGTGCTGTTGCCGCCTCTGCTGCTCATCTTCCTGGTGCTGGGCACCATCTTCCTGGGGGTGGCCACCCCGACTGAGGGTGGTGCGATGGGTGCAGCCGGGGCGCTGATCATGGCGGTGGCGCGCAAGCGGCTCAGCTTCACCTTGCTGCGCCAGGCGCTGGACTCTTCAGCCAAGCTGTCCGTCTTTGTGTTGTTCGTGCTGGTGGGCTCCACCATCTTCTCGCTGACCTTCCAGGCCATCGATGGCCCAGTGTGGGTGGAGCATCTGTTCGCAGCTCTTCCCGGTGGTCAGATGGGGTTCATCATGTTCGTGAACTTGATGATCTTCATCCTGGGCTTCTTCATCGACTTCTTTGAGATCGCGTTCATCCTGCTGCCCTTGCTGGCGCCGGTGGCGGAGAAGCTGGGTGTGGACTTGATCTGGTTCGGCGTGATGATTGCCATGAACCTGCAGACCTCCTTTCTCACGCCGCCGTTCGGCTTTGCCCTGTTCTATTTGCGCAGCGTGGCCGCCAAGGAGGACTATGTTGACAAGGTGACGGGCCAGAACATCGCAGCCTTGAAGACTGCAGACATTTACAAGGGAGCCATCTTCTTTGTGCTGCTGCAGGTGGTGATGGTGCTTGTGATCATGTTCAACCCGCAGGTGGTGCTGTCGGCACTGGGCGAGCAAAAAGAGCTTGACGTGGACAGTGTCAACATCAACACCATGATCCCGGACGAAAAAGAGGAAGAAGAGGCCCCGCCAGCCTTCCTGTCTGGGCCGAAGGACGACGCCAAGAAGTGAGGCGGCGCCCCACCTGAGCCAACCCTTGTGCCCGCCCAGCCTTTGGCTGCGCGGGCACAAGGCTTTTGGCCTGTTGCACACTCACCTGTTGTGGAGAGACTGATGAACATGCCCTTGACCTCGACCCAGCTCCTTGACCCGCGCGCGCCCCGCGCCGGACTCTCCCTCGTGGTGGGCAACACCGACCTGCCGCTGTCAGACAAGACCATTCCCCAATGGCTGGACGACACGGCAGCGCAGCACCCCGAGGCGCTGGCCTGCGTGTTCCGTGAATCCAATACCCGCTGGACCTGGGCGCAGTTGCGCGACGAGGCCGACCGCCTGGCGGCTGGGCTGCTGAAGCTGGGCCTGAACAAGGGGGAGCGAATTGGTATCTGGTCGCCCAACCGGGCAGAGTGGGTGCTGGCGCAGTACGCCACAGCGCGCATCGGGCTCATCCTGGTCAACATCAACCCGGCCTATCGGTTGAGCGAGCTGGAGTACGCCCTCAACAAGGTGGGCTGCCGGGCCATCATCACCGCCCCCTCGTTCAAGACCTCGATGTACATCGAGATGCTGCAGACCTTGGGTGCGGCCAAGCTGCCCAAGTTGGAGTTTTGGATCCGCATGGGCACCGACAAGACGCCCGGCTTCCTGAACCTGCCCGACGTGGTGGCCAGTGCCGACGCAGCCAGCCTAGCCGAGGCGCGGCGTATCGGCGCCACACTCACCTGTCACGAGCCCATCAACATTCAGTTCACGAGCGGGACGACAGGGGCACCAAAGGGTGCGACGCTGACGCACCACAACATCGTCAACAACGCCATCGCGGTGGCCACCACCATGCGCTATGGCGCGGGCGATCGCCTGTGCATCCCCGTGCCGCTGTATCACTGCTTTGGCATGGTGATGAGCTCCTTGGCCAGCACCGTCACGGGCGGCACCATGGTGTTTCCCAGCGAAGGCTTTGAGCCCAAGGCCACCCTGGAGGCGGTGCACCACGAGCGCTGCACGCATTTGCATGGGGTGCCCACCATGTTCATTGGCCAGCTCGACCATCCGGACTTCAAGCAGTACGACCTGTCCAGCCTGCGCGGCGGCATCATGGCAGGCAGTCCCTGCCCCATTGAGGTGATGAAGCGGGTGAACACCGAGATGAACATGCGCGAGGTCACCATCGCCTACGGCATGACCGAGACTTCACCGGTGTCTTTCCAGAGCGGCACCGACGACCCGCTGGAGCGGCGCGTGTCTACGGTGGGGCGCATCATGCCCCACTTGGAGGTGAAGATCGTTGACGCCGAGGGCCGCACCGTGCCGGTGGGCGAGAAGGGCGAGCTGTGCACCAAGGGCTACAGCGTGATGCTGGGCTACTGGGGTGACGAGGACAAGACGGCCGAGGCGGTGAAAGACGGCTGGATGCACACCGGCGACTTGGCCACCCTGGACGCCGAGGGCTACTGCAACATCGTGGGCCGCGTGAAAGACATGCTCATTCGGGGTGGCGAGAACGTCTATCCCCGGGAGATCGAGGAGTTCCTGTTCCGCCACCCCAAGGTGGCACAGGTGCAGGTGTTTGGTGTGCCTGATGTGAAGTACGGCGAGGAGATCGCCGCGTGGGTCATCCTCAAGCCGGGCGAGGCCGCCACCGAGGACGAGATCAAGGACTTCTGCCGTGGGCAGATTGCCCACTACAAGGTGCCGCGCTACGTGCGCTTTGTGCCTGAGCTGCCCATGACGGTGACGGGCAAGGCGCAAAAGTTTGTGATGCGCGACAAGATGATTGCCGAGCTTGGCCTGACGGTGCAGAAGACCGCCTAGGCCACCGAACCGGGCTGGCACGGGCCATCCGTTTCGGGGCACTCCTGGGGCGCCTGTCACACAACCGTCACGCGGTGGGGGGTTGCCTCCGCTACGATCGCGGCTCATGTGGACCCGTCTCGCCGCTGCCAGCGCCCTGTCGCTCGCTTTCCTGGCCCCGCCCCCCGCCCATGCCGCCCGCCCGATGGTGGTGGACGA
>CAZRRW010000048.1:6292-13537 GCA_964602505.1 uncultured Burkholderiaceae bacterium | reverse complement strand
GACTTCGCCGTGGTGAGCGTGGCCATTGCCGCTCTGCTGTGTGCTTGGCGGCTGCTGCGCGGGCCTACCACGCCCGACCGCGTGCTGGCGCTGGACACGTTGTACGTCAACGCCATTGCGCTGGCCATCTTGCTGGGCTTGCGGCTTGGCAGCGATTTGCTGTTTGAAGCTGCTCTGGTGATCGCCATGCTTGGTTTTGTGTCCACCGTGGCCGTGGCGCGATATCTGTCGCGCGGCGACGTGATCGAGTAGGAGCGGGCAATGTCGAGCATGGTGGCTGAGATGCCGATATGGGTACAGGCGCTGGCGGCCTTGCTGCTGGTCGTTGGCGGTGTGTTCGCCCTGGTGGGGGCCGTGGGTTTGCTGCGGTTTCCCGACTTCTTCATGCGGTTGCACGCCCCCACCAAGGCCAGTACCTTGGGCGTGGGTGGGGTGTTGTTGGCCAGCATGGTCGTCAGTTGGGCAAGCGGGCGCATGGGGTTGCACGAGTTGCTGATCACCCTGTTTGTATTCGTGACGGCACCCGTGTCGGCCAACCTGCTGGCCTTGGCGGCGCTTCACCTGCGGGCACCTAGCCAGGCCCCCGTGCCGCCCGAACTGCCCCGCGGATGAGGTGACTGGGGCTGCTCAATGCGCCTGGGGCGGGTGCATGATGCGGTCGGCCCAGGCGATGGCCAGTGCGCTGAGCAGAAACGCGACGTGAATGATGGTTTGCCACATCAGCACCTTGTCGGTGTAGTTCTCAGCGTTGATGAAGGTTTTGAGCAGGTGGATGCTGGAGATGCCGATGATGGCGGTGGCCAGCTTTACCTTCAGCACGCTCGCGTTCACATGGCTCAGCCATTCGGGCTGGTCGGGGTGGTTCTCCAGGTTCATGCGGCTGACAAAGGTTTCGTAGCCCCCCACGATCACCATGATCAGCAGGTTGCTGATCATGACCACGTCGATCAGCGCCAGCACCACCAGCATGATGATGGTCTCGTTAATCTGGGTGACGTCGGTGTCGGCCTTGTAGCCAATGCTCTTGACCAGCAGTGCCAAGGCCTGCTGGTTGCCAAACACCGCCTCGATCAGGTGCACCAGCTCTACCCAGAAGTGAAAGACATACACCGCCTGTGCGGCAATCAGGCCCAGGTAAAGCGGCAGCTGCAGCCAGCGGCTGGCAAAGATGAGGTTGGGCAGGACGCGCATGGCGCGGTGACGCGGTGTGGCTGTCATGGAAGGGGTGCTAAGTTTCAAACGAAAAGATCAAATGGCTAAAAATTCGGCGTGAGGTTCATTCGCTGTTACTGAAAATCACGACCCGCCGCAGGCCGGAAAACATGGACTCTTCGGCATTTTTACGGCTTCGGGTGACGTTTGCATGTCAGCCTAACGCTTCAACAGGCGGGTGACCTCGGGCCATACAGTGTCGAGCATCAGGGCCTGGGCCTGCTCGTTGGGGTGAATCCGGTCGGCCTGGAACAAGCTGGCGGCCTGCGGCCCGTCGGCCACGCCCTTCAGGAAAAACGGCACCAAGCCGCTTTGGGTGGCCTTGGCCACGTCCACAAAGGTTTGTGCGAACTGCTCACTGTACGCGCGCCCGTAGTTGGGCGGGACCTGGATGCCGATGAGCAGGGTGCGCGCCCCGGCTTTCTGGGCGGCCGTCAGCATCTCGGTCAGGTTGTCGGCGGTGCTTTTGAGCGGCAGGCCACGCAACGCGTCGTTGCCGCCCAGCTCGATGATCACGTGCGTAGGCTTGTGCTGCGTCAGCAGGGCAGGCAGGCGCGAGCGGCCGCCGGAGGTGGTGTCGCCGCTGATGCTGGCGTTGACCACGGTCACGGGAGGCTTGGCGGTTGCCAAGCGCTGCTCCATCAGGGCCACCCAGCCGCTGCCTCGCTTCAGGCCGTATTCCGCGCTGAGCGAGTCGCCCACCACCAGCAGAGTGCGGCGCTGCGCTGCGGCTTGGGCCTGGGCCAGCCCCGCAAGACCCGCGGCGCCCGCTGCCGCGGCGGTGGCGATACAGTGGCGCCGGTTCAATCTCTGTTGGTTCAATGACAACTCCATCCAGCGGCAGCGACGCGGGCGCCCTCGAGCCCAGCCCCATCATCGCGGCCGAGCACCTGCACAAATCGGTTCAAGACTCCACCGGCACGCTGGAAATTCTGCATGACATCCATTTTTCCCTGCGGGCCAGGGAAAGTGCGGCCATCGTGGGGGCCAGCGGCTCGGGCAAGAGCACGCTGCTGTCGATCATTGCCGGGCTGGACACGCCCAGCCGCGGCACGGTGCGCCTGGACGGGCAGGACCTGTTTGCGCTGGACGAGGACGCCCGGGCGGCCTTGCGGGCGCAGAAGGTGGGCTTTGTGTTCCAGAGCTTCCAGCTGCTGGGCAGCCTGACGGCCATCGAGAACGTGATGCTGCCGCTGGAGTTGAACAACACGCCACAGCCGCGCGCCAAGGCCAAGGAGATGCTGGAACGCGTGGGCCTTGGCCAGCGGCTTGGTCACTACCCGCGCACCTTGTCGGGCGGCGAGCAGCAGCGCGTGGCCCTGGCCCGGGCCTTTGTGGTCAAGCCCTCGCTGCTGCTGGCCGACGAACCGACTGGCAGCCTGGACTTCGCCACCGGCGAGCGGGTGATGGATCTGATGTTCGAGCTGAACCGCGAGGCGGGCACCACGCTGCTGATGGTCACGCACGACCGCGCCATCGCAGCCCGCTGCGACCGGCAGATCCGCATTGAGGCGGGGCGGGTGGCAGCGCAGTCAGCATGAGCGGCGAGATCAAGCCCCTGTTTGGCTTTCACGCGGTGAGCGTGCGGCTCAAGGTCGCGCCCCAGAGCATCGTGGAATGCTTTGTCGATGCGACCCGGCGCGACGCCCGCATGGCGCAGTTTGTGGCCCGTGCCAAGGAGGCGGGCGTCAAGCTGGTGGAGGTGGACGACCCGACCCGCTTGGCCAACATGGTGGGCAGCCACCGCCACCAAGGGGTGGTGGCTCGGGTGCGCCCGGTGCGGGCGGCGGCCAAGTCGCTTGATGATTTGCTTGACGCGGTGGAAGCCCGGGGCGAGGTTCCCTTGCTACTGGTGCTGGACGGCGTGACCGACCCGCACAACCTGGGGGCCTGCCTGCGGGTGGCCGACGGGGCCGGGGCGCATGCGGTGGTGGCCCCCAAAGACCATGCGGTCGGCCTGAACGCCACGGTGGCCAAGGTCAGCAGCGGCGCCAGCGAGACGGTCCCCTACTTCATGGTCACCAACCTGGCCCGCACCCTGCGCGAGCTGCAGGAGCGCAACATCTGGGTCATCGGCACCAGCGACCAGGCCGAAGGCGACCTGTGGGCGCAGGACTTGCGCGTGCCCACCGCCTTGGTGCTCGGAGCCGAAGGCGAGGGCCTGCGCCAGCTCACGGCCAAGACCTGCGACGCCCTGGTGCGCATCCCCATGGCCGGGCAGGTGGAAAGCCTGAACGTCAGCGTGGCCAGTGGGGTGTGCCTTTACGAGGCTTATCGGCAGAGAAGCCGGGCAGCAGGCGCTTGAGGCGGCACGTCAGCGAAGCGTTTGACAAGCGACGCTCAAGCGTCGCTTGTCTCAGGCGCGGTAGGCGCTGTAGTTGGCGGCCACGCGCTGGTTGAGGTAGTCACCTGCGGTGATGGCCGGGTACTTGCGCTGGGGCCCTTCAATGACCGCGTCGCGGTTGCCCTGTGCAAAGAAGGCAATGCTGTAGCGCCCACCCTGGTCATCTTCGGCGCCTGGCATGGCCACGCGATGGAAGTTGGACTTCAGGCGGTCGTCGCTCCAGCGCATCAGCATGTCGCCGATGTTGCAAGTGATGCGGTTTTCCAGCGGCGGCACGGCCGTCCAGGCCTCGCCTTGCATCTCGGCCCCGGGGCAGACCTGAAGGCCGCCCTGGCCGGCGCGCTGAAAGAGCAGGGTCAGGCAGTCGAAGTCGGTGTGGGCACCCCCACGCCATGGGCCAGCCTGGCGACGCTGTTCAGGGGTCAACGCGAAGTAGTGCAGCAGGCGCAGGGTGCTTTGGTAGCTGGCGCGGCTCGGGTCGTGTGCGCGGGTGAAGAAACCGGAGTCCAGCCCCAGCTTGAATGCAAAGCAGCTCAGCACCCGCATGGCCACCGTCCAGCAACGTGATTCGAAGTCCAGCATCGCCGCCTGAAAGCCGGGCAGTTCTGCTTCGGTCGGCCATAGGCCGTCCATGTGCGGGCGGGTGATCTGGTAGGACTCCTTTTGGTCGGGCACGCCGATGGATGGCCGCACCTGGGACCGTTTTTCCCAGCCCGCATTCAGTGCCTTCTTCAGAGGGTATTGCGCCTTCACCCGGTCGGGCAGGGCGAACAGGCTGGCCGACCGTGCGAAGGCTTGGTCCACAAGAGCCTGGGGAATGCCGTGGTCGGTCAGCTGGAAGAAGCCAATGTGGGTGGCGGCGTGCCACAACTCTTCGGCGATCTCGTCGCGTCGGGCGTCGAAGTCGGCCAGGCTGATGCAGGCCACGCTGCGGGATGCGTCGGTCGTGCCGAGGCCGCCCATCAGGCGCTCCTTGGCGATCTCGCTGGCTGAGCTGGGGCCCGCGTCGAGGCGGGAGGTGGTTGGGAACAGGGACATGAGGGTTCTCCTTCGCAAGGCTTCGTTGCATGCACGTGCCAGCTTGGCAAGGCCCGAAGCAGCGAAGCGCCCCTCGGAGCCCTGCGTCGCAGGCTCCAAGAGCAATTCCCTTTCAGCACCGCCTGGGGGCGCCATGCACCGCTTTGGGTGCTGCAGTGGCGGACTGGCTGGTGCTGGTGAACGCTTCTACTCTCGGGGTAAACCCTATGCAGGAAGCGTGCCGGGTGTTCCGGCCCGCATCGCGGTGTTGGGCAGGGCTTGGGCGCTGCGCCCTACACCCAGCCGGTGGCACCCAAGCCAGCCGCGGCGGCCAGCAGCCACAGCGGGTTGAGCCGGGTGCGCCACACCAATGCAACGGTTAGCACGGTCAGCCCGGTGTGCCGCCAGCTCACGTCGGCCGCCACTGCCAGGATGTAGCCGGTGGCGGCCAGCAGGCCGATGGTGAGAGGGATCAAGCCCACCCGCAGCGCCTGTACCAGCAGGCTCTTGGCGTGCCGCTGCATCAGGCGATACGTGGCCAGCGCCAGGGTGGTGGAGGGCAGCATCGTCGCCACCAGCAGCACCATGGCGCCCGACAGGCCGGCCACATGCCAGCCCAGCAGCGGCACAAACAGGACATTCGGGCCAGGCGCCGCCTGGGCCAGGGAAATGCTGGCGGTGAAGTCAGCGTCGGTGATCCAGCCGTGCTGCTCCACCAGGTAGCGGTGCATGTCGGGCGCGGTGGTGATGGCCCCGCCCACCGCCAGCAGCGACAGCAGTGCAAAGTGGGCAAACGCCGCCGTGAGGTCAGGGCTCATGGGGCCGTGCTGCGGGTGATGGCCTGCGCCCGCTGGCGCAGCCGCCACCAGGTGAACGCCACAGAGGCTGGCCCCAGGGCGAGCAGCACCCACAGCAGGGGCCAACGCATCACGCCGACGGCAACAAACGCCACCGCACCCACGCTCGCGGCCAGGGGCAGGCCCATTGGGTGCTTGCGCTGAGGCATGGCCAGCTTCAGGGCCATGGCCATGATCAGCCCGCTGGTGACCGCCCCGACGGCCGACATGGCGCCTTGCACGGCGGGCCACTGCGCGAACTGCCCATACAGCGCCGCCAGCGCGAGCGCGATGACCAGGGGCACGCTCAGCATCCCGGCCAGCGCAGCCAAGGCGCCCCGAAGGCCGAAGAACTTGTCGCCAATCATGAGCGACAGATTGCAGACCTGGGCCAGGGCCAGCATCTCGGCGAACTCGTCGTTCTTCAGCCAGCCTTTCTGTTCCACCAGGATGCGCTGCGCCCAGGTGAGCACCCCGCCAAAGCCGTGCAAGGCCAGTACGGTGCAGGCCCAGAACAGGGCGGTCGGTGAGGCGGGGCGGGGCAGGGCATCCGGGCTGCTGGGCAGGTCGCTCATGGGGGCATCGTAGTAGACCGCTTGACACGTCGTGATGAGTATTCATAATTATGAATAACCAATTTCAGCGCCCGCCGCACCGGCCCACCAAAACCCCCGACACCTGCACGCCTGGTCATGCGCATCGTCCGATCCACCCTCCACGCCGAAGCGGCCGACGCCCTGCGCGAGCGCATCTTCAATGGCGAACTGGCCCCCGGCCAATGGGTGGACGAGCTGGCCCTGGCGGAGCAGATGGGCATTTCGCGCA
The DNA here is from genome assembly GCA_964602505.1 of uncultured Burkholderiaceae bacterium. Taxonomy (GTDB): domain Bacteria; phylum Pseudomonadota; class Gammaproteobacteria; order Burkholderiales; family Burkholderiaceae_C; genus CAZRRW01. Next base: position 7,303 of record CAZRRW010000048.1, on the reverse strand, counting down.
CGCCCCTGCGCGAAGCCTTGAAGGTGCTGGCGGCGGAAGGCTTGGTGGTCAGTGAGCCACGGCGTGGCTCTTACGTGGCCCAGGTGACCGAGCAGGATCTGGAGGACATCTTCCCGGTGCTGGCGATGCTTGAGGGGCGCGCGGCGGCTGAGGCGGCCGAACGTGCCGATGCCAAGGCCTTGGCTACGTTGGCAGAGCTGCATGAGCGCCTGCAGCGTCAGGCTGCGGCCGGCCGCATCAACGACTATTACCAGACCAACACCCGAATCCACGAAGCCCTGATCGCCTTGGCGGGCAACAAGTGGCTGGCGTCCTGCATCACAGACCTTCGGCGCGTGCTCAAGCTGTCGCGCCAGCAGCAGCTTCGCCTGCCGGGCCGCATGGCGGAAAGCTGTGCCGAGCACATGGCCGTGTTTGCTGCCTTGAAGGCCAGGGATGCGGCAGGGGCGGAGGCGGCGATGCGCACGCACCTGCTGCGCCAGCGGGTGGCGCTGCGGGCCTACCTCACCCATGCGGGCAACGCGGCGGCTGGGGCCGCCGGGAAGGCCGCATGAACATGCGCGCCCTGCTGCCCGGCCCCTGGGCCCGACTCGTTGGCATGTCCGACCGGCCTGAGGCAGCCAGTGAGGCGTCAGGCCTGGGGGCGCGTCAGCTGGCCTTGTGGCGACAACGCTGGCTGCATGTGGCAGACACCTCCGTCAGTGAAGCGGAGGGCGGGCGCCGCGCGGAACAGGTTGCCGCCGATCTGTCGGCGCTCAACCTCCTGCAGCGCGCCCAAGCCTGGGCGCTCATGAGCCGGGCGCTGCAGCCCGATGCGCGGGCCATTGCCGAGGCGCAGCAGCATTACGCGGCCCAGGTTGGCCAGGCGGGGCAGGCGCAGGCCGAGATGGCCTTGCGCCGGGCGCTGTACTCGCCCCGGGTGCGGCTGTTGCAACGCTTCAATGGGTTTGCGGCGGGCATGCAGTTCCTGGTGGCTTTGCGGGCTGACATCGGCGCCATGCGTCGCGCGGC
>CAZRRW010000048.1:0-6277 GCA_964602505.1 uncultured Burkholderiaceae bacterium | reverse complement strand
GTGATCTCAACGCACTGGACGGCGAGCTCGAGGCGCTGTTCTCCAACTGGTTTGAGGTGGGCTTCCTGCAACTGCAGCGGATTGACTGGGATTCGCCCGCGTCGCTGCTGGAGAAGCTGATCCGCTACGAAGCGGTGCACGACATCCGCAGCTGGGCCGACCTGAAGAACCGGCTCGACAGCGACCGTCGCTGCTATGCGTTCTTTCACCCCCGCATGCCGCGCGAACCGCTGATCTTCGTGGAGGTGGCCTTCACCAGCGAGCTGGCGGACAGCGTGACGCGGCTGCTGGACGAGGCGGCACCGCTCGGTGATGCGGCGAAGTCCAGCACGGCCATCTTCTATTCCATCTCCAACACCCAGGCGGGGCTCAAGGGGGTGAGCTTCGGCGACTCGCTCATCAAGCGGGTGGTGGAGACCTTGCAGGCGGAATTCCCTAAGCTCAAGCAGTTCGCGACGTTGTCGCCCATCCCGGGCCTGCGCGAGTGGGTAGCCCGCGAGATGCCGCAGTCGCTGGCTGACTTCGACGCGCTGGCTGCCGGGTCTGCGGCGAACCCGGCATCCATCGACACCCGGGGAAACCCGGTGGCTGGCGACTTGCTGAAGGCGGCCGCGCGGTATCTGGGCTCGCTGGATGCACAAGGCCGGCCGCTGGACGCGGTAGCCCGTTTTCATCTGGGCAACGGGGCCAGGGCAGAGCGACTCAACTGGGCGGCCGACCCGTCTGACAAGGCGCGTCGTCAGTCCTTCGGGTTGATGGTGAACTACCTCTATGACCTGCGGCGCCTGGACCAGCATCGCGCCCAGTTGGCGAAAGGGCGAGTGCCCACCGGGGCTTTGCTGAATCGGCTACGCTGAAGTGTTCGTTTGTTTCAAAGACCAAGCACATAGGAGACAACCTTGAAACTGATGTTGAATCGTCGCCAGACCTTGACCCTCGGTGCCGCCAGTGCGGTGGCCTTGGGAGCCCCTTCGGTGAAGGCGCAGGCCTGGCCCAACAAGCCGATCACCTGGCTCAACCCGTTCCCCGCAGGCGGTGGCACTGACGCTTTTGCCCGGCCCCTGTCCGCAAGGCTGACCCGTTCGCTGGGCCAGCAGGTGGTCATTGACAACCGCGGTGGCGCCGGTGGCACGGTGGGCGCCGCCATTGCCGCCAAGGCGCCGCCCGATGGCTACACCTGGTTCGTAGGGGCCGTTCACCATTCCATCGCACCCAGCATGTACCCCAGGCTGGAGTACGACCTGGAGCGTGATTTCATTCCGGTCATGGGCATTGCCAAGGTGCCCCAGGTCATCGTGGTCAATCCCGCCAAGGTTCAGGCCACCACCTACAAGGATTTCCTGGAGTTTGTGCGTCGCAACCCCGGCAGGCTGAACTATGGCTCGGCGGGCAACGGCACGGCACACCACTTGGCGGGCGAGCTGTTCAAGACATTGACCAAGACCTTCATCACGCACATCCCCTACCGGGGGGCAGGCCCGGCCATGCAGGATCTGCTGGCCGGCAGCGTGGACCTGATGTTTGACGGCATGGGCACTTCCAGCCCGCAGATCCGGGGCAACCGGCTGCGCCCCTTGATGCTCAGCAACGAGAAGCGGGTGCCGCAGTTCCCTGACCTGCCCACCAACCGCGAGCTCGGCCTGCCCGGTTGGGACGTGTCCACCTGGTACGGCGTGTGGGCCGTCAAGGGCACGCCGCGCGAGATGGTGATGCGCATGCACGACGAGCTGACCAAGGCGATCCAGTCCGACGAGATCAAGACGGCCTGGACTACCAACGTGGCCGAACCCATGCTGAGCACGCCGGAGCAGTTTGGCCAGTTTGTGTCGGCGGAGATCAAGAAGTGGGCGGGGGTGGTCAAGGCCTCCGGCGCCAAGCTCGACTGAGCGCGGGCAGCCCCGCCCTGATCGTTGGTGTTTCATTCAAGGCCCAGGGAGGGGCGTTTTGAGCCGGTCTGACAACCACACAGCCAATCTGTTTGCAGCGCTTCGCGCGCAGTTCCCCGCGGACCTCGACCTGCCCGCGGTTGAGGTGATGGATGGCCCGTGCCAGGGCCTGGTGTACAGCTGGCGCGACCTGGACCGGGCCAGCGCCATGCTGGCCAACCAGCTCCGGTCGCTGGGCGTTCCCGAAACGGATGCGCAAGGGCATTCTCCGCGCATTGCGGTACACGCCGACAAGTCGGTGGAGTGCATGCTGCTGTACCTGGCCGCCTTGAGGGCAGGGTGGGTGTACCTGCCCCTCAACACGGCCTACCAGCAGGCCGAGTTGGGCTACTTCATCGACAACGCCAGGCCTGCAGTGGTGGTGTGCGCGCCCCGCAACTTCGGCTGGGTGAGCAAGCTGGCCTTCGTGTCGGGCGCCAGGGCTGTGTACACCCTTGGGGACGACCGCACGGGCAGTCTGCTGGAGCGGGCAGCTCACCAGCCAGACCAGTGCGAGCCGACCCAGCGAGGCAGGAACGATCTGGGTGCCATCCTCTACACCAGTGGCACCACTGGCCGCAGCAAGGGGGCCATGCTCACCCATGGCAATCTGCTGAGCAATGCGCAGACGCTGAAGGCTTACTGGGGCTGGGTGCCGGGCGACGTGCTGGTGCATGCCTTGCCGATCTTTCACGTGCATGGCCTGTTCGTGGCCCTGCACGGTGCCTTGCTCAATGGCAGCCGGATGCTGTGGTTCAGCAAGTTCGACGCGGACGCTGTGGCCTCGGCACTGCCCAGGGCCTCGGTGTTCATGGGCGTGCCGACTCTCTACACCCGCTTGCTGGAGCTGCCGGATGCGCGTTTCGGGCGCCCCATCTGCAAAGGCATGCGGCTCTTCGTGGCGGGCTCGGCCCCCTTGCAGAAGGAGACGTTTGCCGAGTTCGAGGCTCGCACCGGCCACCGCATCCTCGAGCGCTACGGGATGAGCGAAACCGTGATGCTCACCTCCAACCCCTATCTTGCACAAGACGGCGAGCGCCGCCCTGGCACAGTGGGTTTTCCGCTGCCGGGTGTCAGCGTGCGGATTGCAGGTGAGGACGGCAGAGGTCTGCCCCAGGGGGAGGTGGGTGGCATCGAGGTGGCAGGGCCCAACGTGTTCCAGGGCTACTGGCAGATGCCCGAGAAGACGGCCGAGGAGTTCACGGCAGACGGCTACTTTCGCACCGGCGACGTGGGGTTCATCGACGAGCGTGGCTATGTCAGCATCGTTGGACGCAGCAAGGACGTGATCATCTCCGGGGGCTACAACGTCTACCCAGCCGAGGTGGAGGGCTACCTCAACGAACTGGACGGGGTGGCCGAGTCGGCGCTGATTGGCGTGCCGCACCCCGACTTTGGCGAGGTTGGGCTGGCGTTGGTGGTGCCCAAGCCGGGTGCCCATCTGGATGAGATGGGGATGATCGGCGCCTTGAAGCAGCGCATTGCCAACTTCAAGGTGCCCAAGAAGGTCTACGTGCTGCCGGAACTGCCCCGCAACGCCATGGGCAAGGTTCAGAAAGCCGCCCTGCGCGAGCGTTACAAGGGCGAGTTCATGGCCTGAAAGGGTTGTGCCCTCCACTAAAGGGGCTTTGCTGCGAAAACTATCCTGGCACGTTTGTCGATCTGGGGTGGGTTTGTGAGCACGTTTGACCGCCTGATGGTGGTAGTCGCACGCGAGTTGAAGGTCAATACGGCTGGGGTCAGCGAGGCTGCCGCGCTGGCTGATCTCGGCCTGGACTCGCTCGCCATTGCGGAGTTGATGTTTGCGCTGGAAGAGGAGTTCGGCATCGACGTGTCGGACCTCAACGTCACCCAGATGCCGGCCACCGTGGCCGAGGTGGTTCATCTCATCGACGAACGTCTTGCGCCTCAGACCTGACCTGGCGGCTCGGGCCTTGGCCTTGTGTGGACGTTACTTCCCTTGGATGTCCCGTGTCCTCTGTTGAAGTCTGGGTGACTGGCGCAGGTGCCATTGGCCCCCACGGGTTGGGGGCCGAAGGCCTGATGGCGCCTCAAGCACGGGCTGGCGTGTTCTCAGCGCTGACCGTGCATGAACCCAGGCGGGGCGACCAGGTCTGGCCGGCGGGACTGCTGCCGCAGGAAGCGCAGGCGAGCCTGTCGGCCTTTGATCACCCGCTGTTCGACCGTGCCACCCAGATGGCCCTCGTGGCCGCTAGCGAGGCGGTGGCCCAGAGCGCCGCACCAGTAGAGGTGCCCGATCCGCGTGCTGGTGTGTACTGGGGCATCGGCATGGGTGGTGCCCACACCATGGAGGGCAGCTACGACAAGCTGTACCGGGCCCAGCAGGGCGCCCGTCCGATGACGGTGGTTCGAGGCATGGCCAATGCCGCAGCTGGCCAACTGTCAGCCCGTCTGCAATTTCAGGGGCCGTCCTTGACCTTCTGCGTGGCCTGCGCCTCATCGGCAGTGGCGATCGGCGAGGCGCTCACCGCCATTCAGGCAGGGCGGATCGATCGTGCGCTGGTGGGCGGCAGCGAGGCGTTGCTGGTCAATGGTGTGATGAACGCCTGGCTGGCACTCAAGGTGCTGGCTCCGATGCCGCCCGACGGGAATGCGGACATGGCCTCGCGGCCGTTTGACCTGGGGCGGACGGGCTTCGTGATGAGTGAGGGGGCCGCTGCATTGATGTTGGAGCGGGCTGATCTGGCCCAACGCCGTGGTGTGCAGCCGCTGGCCCAGCCGTCATGGGGTCAGCGCTCGAGTCGGGCAACCTCGGCTCTGAACGCCGCCAGCTGCTTCCTGGCCTCTTTCAGGCCCTTGGCCTCGGCCGCCTTGACCCAAGCGTCCTCCAGACTGGCCGTGCGCTCCCTGACCGCCTTGACGAAGGCGGGATCTGCCTGGGTGAACTGAACACCAGCGGCCTGCATGAACGCGATGCCGCGGCGGTCGACCTTGTCCCAGTTACGCCCAAACAGCTGCGCCGCCTTCTCGCCCGACACACTCATGATCGCGTCCTGGTCCTGCTTGCTCAGGCTGCTCCACTTGCGCTCGTTCATGATGAGCATGAACGAGGTGTTGTACAGCCCGCCAGGGAAGCGGGTGCCATAGCGGATGATCTTGTCGATTCGAAACGACTCGACGGACCCTGCGGGGAACAGAGTCCCGTCGGTCGCGCCGCTGCTGAGCAGCTCAAGCGAATCGGTGGCCGGTCGCACGGTCGTGCTCATGCCCAGGGCTTTGCTGATGTCGTTGGCCGTGCCTCCACCCACGCGGAACTTCAGGCCTGCCAAGTCCTCGACCTTGGTGAGGGGCCGCCTGGTGTTGAAGGCGATGCCGGGCCCATGGGTGAAAACGGCCAAGACCTTCACGCCCCGATGCTCGGCCTGCATGTCTGGCGACTTGTCAAAGAGGCGCTGGTACGCAAGCGAAATGGGCTCAGCCAGGTTGCCCAGAAATGGAAATTCGGCCATCTGGCTGAGGATGAAGCGTCCCGGGGTATAGCCGTGGGCCGTGAAGCTGACATCGGCCAGACCGTCACGCACGGCGTCGTAGGTGCCTGAGGGCGCTGCCACGGCCCGTGGCAGCAGGTTGCACTTGACCCGCCCAGACGTGGCCTTGTCCACGCTGTCGCACCACTCCTTCTGCGACAGGGTGAGGATATGGTTGGCCGGCGCCCAGGTGGAGGCGTTCAGTGTTGTCTGGGCCTGCACACTGCATGCGCTCAAGGCCATGGCGAGCAGGCTCAAGCACCGCCCGTACGCACTCAGTGATCGGTCCCTGGTTGCCAAGCAGACAAGAAAGGGGCGCATTGTCAGTTTGGGCGGGAGGCCCCGCATTCACATCGAACGTAGAACAAGCCTCGGACCCGAGGGACCAAGGCCGCCAGCGAGCACCGGAAACAAACAGCATAGATTGTCGCTGCAGACGTCGGCCGGTCCGGTGCGAGCAGGCCGCCTATAATCAAAAAAGCACGATCGTTCGATTTTTGGTTTCAACCGTTCCAGAGAGGACCGCGAATGAAGATACTCGTCCCCGTCAAGCGGGTGGTGGACTACAACGTCAAGGTGCGAGTCAAGAGCGACGGCACAGGCGTGGACATCGCCAACGTCAAGATGAGCATGAACCCGTTTGACGAGATCGCTGTCGAGGAGGCCACCCGGCTGAAGGAGAAGGGCGTCGCCACCGAGGTGATCGCCGTGTCCTGCGGCGTTACCCAGTGCCAGGAAACCCTGCGCACCGCCATGGCCATCGGTGCGGACCGCGCCATCCTGGTGGAAACCGACGTGGAGTTGCAGCCCTTGGCCGTGGCCAAGTTGTTGAAGGCCCTGGTGGACAAGGAGCAACCCGGCTTG
>CAZRRW010000047.1:7567-13865 GCA_964602505.1 uncultured Burkholderiaceae bacterium | reverse complement strand
AAGCCGCACTGCGCGAGCAGGTGGCCGGGGCTCCAAATGGCAAGAGTTTTGCCCAGATCATGCTGGCGAAGCGATCTGCTGACGCCGATCAGCGGCGGCGGTTGCTGCAAGAGGCAATTGACTCTTTGCTGCCGCGGCTGGAGCTTTCTGAGGATGCGGAGCGACTGGCGATGATGCATGGCAAACTTGGATACGCGGCTTGGCTTGTTGGGAGCGAGGCGCTCGCGCGCAAGCACACAGAAATCTGCCTGAAGCTCGGCGGGGAGCCGCTTTTGGCGGGACAACGCAAAGACGCCAGCCTGCATCGCCTTGAGCCGCAGGACGCTGCCTACGAAGCGTTGCTAGACGAGATTTGGCAGCGGGTTAATCCAAAAAATGCAGGTTGAGATGCAATGCCGCTGCCAAGCACCAAAAACTGCTCAGAGTGCCTGAATAACCTGCCTAAGAGCTCTTTGCCGAATTTCAGATCGAGTTACTGAATATTGCCAAGAAAAACAGATAAACCTCTGAAATTTGAAAATCTCAGAGGTTTCCAGGCCCAGCGGACGCGCCCGCGCCCTGCGGGCTACACCATGGCGGTGCTGACCGACTTGGTGTTCAGGTAGGCCTCCAGCGCCTCGGGGCCGCCTTCGCTGCCGTAGCCCGAGTCCTTCACGCCGCCAAAGGGCATTTCGGCCACGGCCAGGGCGGGTTGGTTGATCCACAGCATGCCCGCCTGGATGTTCTGCGCCAGGTTGTGCTGGTGCTTGAGCGAGGTGGTAAACGCATAGCTGGCCAGGCCAAAGCTGAGGCGGTTGGCCTCTGCAATGGCTTCGTCCATGGTGTCAAAGCCGCGAATGCCGGCCACCGGGCCAAAGGGCTCGTCATTGAACAGGCTGGCGTTCAGCGGCACGTCGCTGATGATGGTGGGCGGGAAGTAGTTGCCGCTGTCGCCCAGGCGTTCGCCACCCACTTCCACCTTGGCGCCTGCGGCCCGCGCGTCGGCCACCACTTTCAACATGGCGTCCAGCCGCCGCGCGTTGGCCAGGGGGCCCATGGTGGTGCCCTCGGCAGTGCCGTCGCCCACCTTGATCTTCTGGGTAAAGGCCACAAACTGTCTGGTGAACTCGGCCTTCACGCTGTTGTGCACGAGGAAGCGGGTGGGCGAGATGCACACCTGCCCCGCGTTGCGGAACTTGGCCGCGCCCGCCGCCTTCACGGCCAGGGCAATGTCGGCGTCGTCGCACACGATCACCGGGGCGTGGCCGCCCAGCTCCATGGTGATGCGCTTCATGTGCTGCCCAGCCATGGCGCTGAGCATCTTGCCCACCGGGGTGCTGCCGGTAAAGCTGATCTTGCGCACGATGGGGTGGGGGATGAGGTAGCTCGAAATCTCGGCCGGCACGCCATACAGCAGCTGCACCACGCCGGGGGGCACGCCTGCGTCCACAAAGCACTTGATGAACTCGGCTGGCGAAGCGGGCGTTTCCTCGGGTGCTTTCACGATGATGCTGCAGCCAGTGGCCAGCGCCGCTCCGACTTTCCGAACAATCTGATTCACCGGGAAGTTCCAGGGCGTGAACGCCGCCACCACGCCCACCGGTTGCTTCAGCACCTGCATCTGCACGTTCATGGCGCGCGGCGGTACCACACGGCCCACCACGCGGCGGCCTTCGTCGGCCAGATAGTTCAGCGTGTCCACACCGCCCAGCAGCTCGGCCTTGCTTTCGGCCAGGGGCTTGCCTTGCTCCAGCGTCATCAACAGGGCAATGGTGTCAATGCGCTCGGCCAGCAAGCTGGCGGCCTTGCGCATCAGGGCCTGGCGCTGGGCGGCGGGGGTGTTGCGCCACACCTCAAAGCCGGCCTCGGCGGCGGCCAGCGCGGCGTCCATGTCGGCCTGGGTGGCGTGGGCCACACGGCCAATGGTGTGGCCGTTGGCCGGGTTCACCACGGGCAGGGTTTTGCCGCCGGTGGCTTCGCGCCATTCGTTGTTGATGAGGAGGGCGGTGTCTTGGTAGCTCATGGGGCTTGTCTCGCAGTGGGGGTGTTGTGTGGAATCAGAAGGTGCCGGGCCTAGAACGCGCCTGGCTAAAAGGTTCCTGGAAAAGCGCCGCCGTCCAGCAGGATGTTCTGGCCCGTGATGTAGCCCGCGTGGGCGCTGCACAAAAAGGCGCAGGCGGCGCCAAACTCGGCCGGGGTGCCAAAGCGGCCACTGGGCACGGCAGCGCGGCGCACGGCGGCAATGTCTTCCTCGCTCTTGCCGCTGGCCTTGGCGGCACCTTCAATGGTCTTGCGCAGGCGGTCGGTTTCAAACGGGCCGGGCAGCAGGGCGTTGAGGGTCACGCCGCGTGCGGCAATCTTGGGCTGGCGCGCCACGCCAGCCACAAAGCCGGTCAGGCCAGAGCGTGCCCCGTTGGAGAGGCCCAGGATGTCGATGGGCGCCTTGACGGCGCTGCTGGTGATGTTGACGATGCGGCCAAAGCCGCGCTCGGCCATGCCGTCCACCACGGCCTTGATGAGCTCAATGGGGGTGAGCATGTTGGCGTCTACCGCGGCCAGCCATTCGGTGCGCCCCCACTGGCGGAAGTCGCCAGGTGGCGGGCCGCCCGCGTTGTTGACGAGGATGTCGTAAGCCCCGTTGCCGGCTGGGCAGGCGGCCAGCGCAGCGGCACGGCCCTCGGGTGTGGTGATGTCGCCCGCCACCGCCACCACCTGCACGCCGGGGTGGGCGGCGCGCAGCTCGGCCGCGGTGGCCTCCAGCGCCTCGGCCCCACGGGCGGTGATGACCACGTTCACGCCTTCTGCCGCCAGGGCGGCGGCGCAGGCCTTGCCCAAACCTTTGCTGGCGGCGCACACCAGCGCCCATTTGCCCTTAATGCCTAGATCCATGTTGTGTTGTCGCTCGTATCGTTTGCGGGTGCAAAACCCGCCATGCTAGGGCAGCCGCCCCGGTTTGGCAGGGCCTGGGGCATTTGCAAGTGAAATGGGCCAGGGCCTACCAGTCCTGGATGGAAAAGCCCAGCCCCAGCGAGGTCTGGCGGAAGTTGTAGTCCAACAGCGACTGGCCAAAGCCGCTGAACAGTTGCAGGTGTCCCTTGAGCTTGGCGTCGCGCGGCTGGCCCCACAGCGGGAAGCCATAGTCCAGCTGCACCGAGCCGCGGCCCACCGCGCTCAGGGTGGTGCGCCAGCGCAGGCTGGCCACATGGCCGCTGGGCCCGGCGTGGCGCAGGGTCAATTCGCCGCGGCCCAGGTAGCTTTCAATCTGCGGGTTGTCGTCGGTGGCAGCCCGCTCGCGCCAGCGGGCCCACAGCCGGCCCGTCAGCGACCAGTTGCCCTGGTCGATGCCCGCGCCCACGTAGGTGCGGTTCCAGCTGCGCGACAGCGGCAGGCTTTGGCCGTTGCTCTGGTGCACCAGGCCCAACTGGGCGTAGCGCAGCTTCCAGCCCAGTGGCAGGTCAGCCGCCAGGGGCGCGATGTAGATCAGCTCGGGCTCGTAGTCTGTGGCGCGAAAGGGGGCGGAGATGCGGCCGTTCCACAACTGCCACATCGACTGCTGGGTGTAGCCCGCCCACAAGGCGCTGCCGGGAATGAACAGGTCGGTGGCTAGCTTGGCCCGAACCGACAGCTGGAACTTGGCCTCGGTGTCCAGGTAGGGCACGGCAGCGTTGGCGTTGTTGGCTGCCGACAGGCTGGTGGGCTGGCGATTCATGCGGGTGTGGCCAAACACCGGCAGAAAGTAGTTGGTGCGGTAGGCCACCAGGGAAAACGGTTGGCGCACGGCCCCAGGCGTGAGCTCCCAGAAGTTGTTCAGCGGCGACGGCTCGCGCCCATCCGGGCGCGGTGGTGCGGGTGGGGTCGGGGCGTTGGCGGCCAGGGCCTGGGGCGGTGCTGGTGCTGGTGAGGGTGCCGGTGCGCTGGGGAGCGTCGGGGGTGTCGCTGCAGCCCCTGCGGCCAGTTGGTCAAAGCAGGCCAGGCGCTGTGCAGCGTCGGCCACCGCGCGGCAGCTGGCCAGGTCGGGCACGCTGGCCAGCGCGGCTTGGGTGGCCAGCAGCCCCGCTGCCAAGGCCAGGTGGCGCAGCGTGGTGGGTGGGCGGGCGTGGGGCGGTGCAGAAGGTGGGCGGGCGCAGGGCATGGGCAGAAACGCATTGGCGGCAGACGCCTGATTCTGCGGCGGGTGCCCGTTTGCAAGCAGGGCATGTGGTGTCCACCAAAGCAAACAGGCCTGCCTGCCGTTGCCGGCAGGCAGGCCCTTGGCCCGAAACGGGGGGATTACTTGGCCTTGACGACCAGGTTGATCACGTCGCTGTACACGCCAGCGATGGCTTGGCTGTCGCCAGCGAAGCTGACGGTCAGGTTGCCTTGACGGCCGAAGAAGGCCTGGTCACGCGTGGCCACGATTTCCTTGGCGATGGCGCCTTGGCCGTCGTCGTACTGCGCTTCGTAGACCGTGGGCTTGGCGCCAGCGGCGTTGCTGATCAGCGAGCCACGGTTGTTCGAGGTCACTTGCACGGTGTAGCCGGTGCCCGAGTTGCAGCTTTCGGTCACCACGCCCACCAGAGCGGCCTTCTCGCCGTTCAGGATGTCGAGGCTGGTGGCCTTGGCCGTGGGCTTCACGTCGATGGTGCAGTTCACGCCCACGGTGCCACGCAGCTCCAGCTTGGCGGAGTCGGTGTTGGCGCTGGCAGCGAAAGCGGCAGACAGGGCGGCGAGAGCGATGGTGGTCTTGACGAAGTTCATGATGTTTCCTTTGCTTGGTTGGCACGTTGGTGAAAGGGTCCGAGGCGTGTGCCCTTGCGACGGATGCCTTTCCTACAGCGAGGGGTGTGCCAACTGGCGAAAAATCTAAAAACACTATTTAAATCAACGGGTTATGATTTAATTGGAGTGATGGCACAAGCAGAGCTATTTGCACATTGCAATGAAAGCATTGCATAGATTGCAAAACGCAACAAAATCGACTAGGCTGTAGGCCATGGTGGCCTTGCCAGAGCAGTTTCCGCAGCGGCGCGTCCTCATCGTGGAGGACGTGCTGCCCTTGTCCATCGAGTACCGAGCGGCTGTGCGCCGCCTGGGCGCAGAGCCCATGGTGGTGGCCAGTGTGGACGAGGCGCGCCGCGCCTTGCCCAAGGGGCCCTGGCACGCCGCCCTGGTGGACTTGAACCTGCCCGACGGCTCAGGCTTTGAGGTGATGCAGGGTCTGCGCAAGCGCTGGCCGCATTGCGGCATCGTGGTGGTCACGGGCGAAGACTCCATCGACAACGCGGTGCGTGCCGCCCACAGCGGCGCGATGGACTTTGTGGAAAAGCCGGTCGACGCGGAGCGTCTGGCCATCGTGCTGCGCAATGCACTGCAGGCGGCCAGCCTGTCGCAGCAGGTGCAGGAGCTGGCCCCTGCGGCGAGGGGCGAGTTCCACAGCTTCATTGGTGCCAGCCCCGGCATGCAGGCCGTCTACCGCATGATCGAGACCATCGGCCCGAGTTCGGCGCCGGTGTTCATCCATGGCGAATCGGGCACCGGCAAGGAGCTGGCCGCCGAGGCCCTGCACGCCAGCAGCCTGCGGGCCGACGGGCCGATGGTGCCCATCAACTGCGCCGCCATCCCGAAAGACCTGATTGAAAGCGAACTGCTGGGCCATGTGCGCGGGGCCTTTACCGGCGCGGTGTCCGACCGCAATGGCGCCTTTCTGCAGGCCGATGGCGGCACCCTGTTCCTGGACGAGATTGCCGAGCTGGACCTGCAGGTGCAGGCCAAGCTGCTGCGGGTGCTGCAAACCGGCGAGGTGCGGCGCCTGGGGGACACCAAGTCGCGCCAGGTGGACGTGCGCATCGTCTGCGCCTCGCACCGCGACCTGCGGGCGCAGGTGAGGGCGGGGCGCTTCCGGGAAGACCTGTTCTACCGCCTGTACGTCATTCCGCTGGAGCTACCACCCCTGCGTGAGCGGGGCGACGACGTGCTGGCCATTGCCGAGCACATGCTCCAGCGTTTTGCCAAGGAGGACGGCAAGTCCTTCAAGCGCATTGCCAAGGCGGCCGAGGCCAAGCTGCGCGAGCACCCCTGGCCTGGCAATGTGCGCGAGCTCATCAACGCCATTCGCGCGGCGGTGGTGCTGCACGACGCGGCGGAACTGCAGGCCTCGATGCTGGCGCTGGGCGATGGCACCCCCGCGCCCCAAGACTTCAGCGACGCCATGGCAGCGCCAGCGGTGCGGGCCCCTGTGTCCGGCAACAGGCAGCCGGGTGCGGCCCCCGGGTCGGCGGTGCGCCCGCTGGCGGCTGTGGAGCGCGACGGCGGTCTCGAACCTGGCGGACGGCGTGCTCAA
>CAZRRW010000047.1:0-7557 GCA_964602505.1 uncultured Burkholderiaceae bacterium | reverse complement strand
GTGGAGCGCGACGCGATTGAGCATGCCGTGCAGGTGTTTGGCGGCAGCATCCCCAAGGCCGCCCGGGCCCTGGGTGTGAACCCTTCCACGCTTTACCGCAAGATGGCGGCCTGGGAATAAGCCTTGGCACGGTTTTTGGTCATGCAGCGGCACAACACAATTTCTTGGGCTACTCAAATGTCTATTGCTTCATACAAGTCGTTCTGGGTTCGTGGGCTGGCCGCCTTTGGGTTCGCGCTGGTGGCAGCCACCGCCCAGGCCATGTCATTCACGCCGATCGAGATGGATTTCACGCCCTCTGGGCGGGGCGCCACCCAGGTGTTCCGCCTGGAGAACACCACCGCTGAGCCAGTGGCCGTGGAGGTCAGTGTCAAGGCCCGGGCCATGCGCCCTGATGGTGAAGACGAGCTGACCGATGCCGACGACCAGTTCACCGTCTTCCCGGCCCAGGTGGTGCTGCAGCCGGGTCAGGTGCAGACCATCCGTGCGCAGTACACCGGCCCCGCCGCCATCGAGCGCGAGCGTGCCTTCCGGCTGATTGCCGAGCAGTTGCCCATTGAACTGGGCCCGGCCGCGGGCAATGGCGGGCGCATGCGTCTGCTGGTGAAGTACGTGGCGTCGGTGTACGTGGTGCCCAGCGGGGCGCGCCCGGTCATCAAAGCAGGCGAGGCACGGGTCATCACCGAGGCGGGCAACCGCTGGCTGGAGGTGGCTGTGACCAACGAAGGCACCACCCGCAAGATCCTCAAGGACGCACGGCTGGAGTTGGCGGGCCGCACCCTCAGCGGCGCGCAGCTCAAGGGCCTGGACGGTGAGAACGTGCTGGCTGGCACCACCCGGCGTTTTCGCGTGCCGGCCCCGGCCGACTTGGCGGTGCCGTCGGGTGGCGCCGTGCGCCTGAGCGTGCAGTAAGGCTTGGCGCCGCAGGCGGCCCCGATGCGCACTGGCCTGCTGGCGGCCACCTGCGTACTGGCTGCCCCGGCCTTGCTGGCGCAACCCGCCGCTCCGGCGGCGCCGTCTTCGGCAGAGCTGTTCGAGCAGGCCTTCGGAGCCCGGCGGGCTCGGGCGGCGACGCAAAGGCTCAGCCTGCCCACCCAGCTGGATGGCCGCGAGATCGGCGTGGTGGCGGCCGAGGTGGGGCCGTCTGTGTTGCGGCTGTCGCGCGCCGAGCTGGCCACCGCGCTGGCCCAGGTGTTACGGGCTGATCTGCTGGCCCGTTTGCGTGAGCCCTCGGCCAGCCCGTGGATCGAGGCCGCCGCGCTGGCCGACCAGGTGGGTGTCAAGGCGGTGTATTCACCCCAGCGGATTGCGCTTGACCTGGAGATTGCGCTGGCGCAGCGCATGCGGCGGACCTTGCGCGTCCAGCGTGCCGCGGCCCAAGAAGAGGCTGCCCCCACCCCACTGCCGGCGCAGCCCTGGAGCGTGATTGCCAACACCCGGTGGCTGCTGTCGGGGGGCACCGGTGGCGACCGCTTCCGTATGCTGAGCGACTGGGCCTGGCGCCAGGGCGATTGGGTGATGGAGGGCGTGGGCACCCTGCCCCTGGACGGGGTGGGGCAACCCAGCCGAGGCGATGTGCGGCTGGTGCGCGATTGGACCGACCAGGCCATTCGCCTGCAACTGGGCGACGTGACGCAACTGCCGCGAGCCGGGCAGAGCCTGCTGCCGGTGGCGGGGCTGCGCCTGGGGCGGCAGTTTCGGCTGAACCCGAACGCGGTGTTCCAGGCCTTGCCAGGCCAAGCGCTGGGCTTGCCCAACGGCGGCGCGGTGGATGTGCTGGTCAATGGCTTTCTGGTGCGCAGCTTGCGCCTGGGCCCCGGGGTGTACGACCTGCGCGAGATTCCCCAGTTCAATGGCAGCAATGACGTGCAGCTTCGCATCACCGAGCCCGGTGGGCGTGTGAGCGTGCAGCGGTTTGACAACTTTTTCGACGGCAGCCTGCTGGCCCAAGGCGTGAGCGACTGGGACTTGAGCCTGGGCTTTCCCCTGCGGCCCGGCGTGGGCAGCCGGCAGTACGACACGGCGGCGCCCACGGGCGGGGGGTGGTGGCGGCAGGGCCTGCGCGACGACCTGACAGTGGGCGGGGGGTGGCAGTTCCAGCGCCGGGGCGACATGGCGCAAGCCATGCATGTTGAGGCCACCTGGGCCACAGCGGCGGGCACCTGGGCGGGCTGGCTGGCTCGTTCGGCCCGCCCGCTGGGCACTGGGCACCAGGTCACGTTGCAGTGGCGCTGGAACACGGTGGCAGACCCGCTG
This sequence comes from uncultured Burkholderiaceae bacterium, assembly GCA_964602505.1. Lineage (GTDB taxonomy): Bacteria > Pseudomonadota > Gammaproteobacteria > Burkholderiales > Burkholderiaceae_C > CAZRRW01. The sequence continues at coordinate 5,301 of CAZRRW010000047.1, read as the reverse complement.
GCTGCGTGGAGCGCCTCGCTGGCCGCCCAATGGCAGCGCCGCGATGCCGCGTGGGCCCCAGTGGGGGCCACGGTTGCGGCGGGGGCAGGGCAGGACCTGGCGCTGCGCGCCGGCTGGGTGGGCGCCGATGGCCTGAGCCTGGCGCTGACCTGGTCGCGCCGCCAGGCGGCCTTGCAGCCCTTGGCCAGTACCAGCAACCTGGCCTTGCGCTGGCGGCTGGACCGGCAATGGTCGATGGAGGTGGGCGCCTCGACCGACCGGGGCGGCAGCACTGGCCGACGGGATGCCGTGTTCATGAACCTGCGCTTCACTGGCGAGCGTGACCCCAGCGGCCAGCAGGCGTCGGCTGCCGCATCGTTCTCCACGCTGGACGCACGCCGCCAACTGGAGGCCCAGGTGAACGGCGTGAGCGCCTTCGCCGGAGCCGATGCCGCCTGGCGGGTGGCCACGTTGCGGGCCCAGAGCCTGCAAGGCACCGACAGCCGCCTGAGCGGCGAGGTGTGGACGCCCCGGACGGAGCTTTCCTGGGCAGCCTCTCAGACCATGCTGAACGGCGTTCGCAACGACTATCAGGAGCTGTCGGTGGCCACGGCGCTGATCGCGTCGAGCGCGGGGCTGCTGGTGTCGGCGCCGGTGCCCGACTCGGCGGCCATCCTGCAGCCGCGCCAGGCCCTTCAGGGCTCTCGCGTGCTGGTGGACCCGCAGCGGGCCGGGGCGGTGCTGCAAAGCGACTGGTTTGGGCACCCAGTGGTGCCCAACCTGGTGTCGTACAGCCCACGGGATCTTCAGATCGACGTGGACCCACTGCCCCCGGGCGCAGATCTGGGCGTGGACCGCCCCTTGCTGCGCCCACCATACAAGTCGGTCACGCTGGTGCCGGTGGGCTCGGACGCCAACACCCAGGTACGGGCCCGCATGCTGGGCGCGAGTGGCCGCCCGCTCGGGTTGAGGGCCTATCAGATCCAGGACGCGGAGCGGCGCACGCCCCCCATCGACGTCTTCACCAGCCGGCAGGGCGCGCTGACCAGCCCGCCTTTGCCTGGGGGCCGATACCTGCTCGTGCGGCCGGAAGACGGCGTGGTGCTGGCCCGCTGGCGCATTGAAGCCGGGCAGGCGGGTATCGTGTCGCTGGGCGAGATCAAGGAGCCGGAATGAGGAAGTGGATCTGCGGGGCGGCCCTGGGGTTGTGGTGCATGCACCAGGCGGCGCTGGCCTGCCAGCTGCGCACCCCCGGGGGCTGGGCCCCCGGCACCTACAAGCCCACCGCCAGCGCGGTGAGCACCTTCGTGCGCACCGTGCGTGTGGAGGGGGGGCGCAACGGGTGCCAGGCAAGCCTGCAGGTGCTGTGGAAAGGCAGCGGCACCAGCCTGCCGCTGGAAGGCCCGGGCGGGCTGTTGCGGGTGAACGCCACGCTGGACGCGGCGGGCAGCCAGGCCCTGCCGGCGGCTCCGCTGGACGTCGCGCTGGTGCGGCTGGACCCAGGGCGAAGCCTGGACGTGCCAGTCTGGCTGGGGGTGGCGGCCGGTCAATGGCTGGCGGCGGGCACCTACGGCGTGAGCCTGCGCTGGCGCCTGGTCAACTCGGCAGGCCAGTCGGTGGACGAGCAGGACACCCCGTGGCAATTGGACGTGGAGCCAGCGGTGAGGGTAGGCTTTGGAGCCGGAACGGCCAGGGAATCGGTGATGGATTTTGGTGAACTGGCCGAGGGTGCCACCCGGTCCACCTCGCTCACGGTGCGGGCCAACGCGGGCTACCGGCTGCAGCTGGACAGCCGCCAAGGCGGGCAGTTGGTCCATTCCCGCGCCCTTGGCCCGGGGGTGCCCTACACCTTGCGGGTGGACGGCGTGGCCACGCAGCCGCGCCGCGCCGGCTGGGGGCTGCAGGGGAACGCAGGCCTGACCACCCACCAGCTGCAAGTGGAGATTGGCCGACTGGAGCGTGTGCTGGCCGGGGACTACGCCGATGAACTGCTGTTCACTGTGACCGCGCAATGATTTACTGAACCAGGCCAGACATGACCTCCACCCGATCGACCCAAGCGACCAACTGGCAGCAGTTGCTGGAGGATGAGCGCAAACGTGCCGCTGCCCTCGAGGAGCGGCTGAGCAAGCTCGAGTCCGACCGGCAGCGCCATCGGCGTGAGCTACAGCGACTGCGCGCCTCGGTGGACCGCGAGTCGAACAGCCGGCTGATGGCTGAGGAGGCCTTGGACAAGACCCAGGGTCGTCTGGCGCTGGCGGCTGAAGCGGCTCGCCTGGGCCTGTGGGAGTGGTGGATTGAGCGCGATGGCATCGACGTGGATCCGCGAGCCTGCGCCTTGCTCGGCTTGCCGCCCAAAACAGACACCCTGGCCCCTGCCCAGTGCGCGAGCTGGGTGGACACGGCCCTCAGCCCACTGCCGACGCAGGCCCTGGTGGCCGCGCTGAAGGGGGAGCGGGAGCGGTTCGTGGCGGAGTTGTTTCTTCGACACGGCGACAAGGCCGGTTGGGTGGAAGTGCACGGCATGGTGGTGGCGCGAGACATGCTGGACCGGGCCACACGCATGATTGGCACGATCAGCGGCATTGACGATCGCAAACAGACCGAGCAGCGTCTGGCCGCGGCGCTGGAGGAGGCGCGCGAGGCCAGTCGGGCCAAGGGCGAGTTTCTGGCCAACATGAGCCACGAGGTTCGCACGCCGCTCAATGGCATTCTGGGGCTGACCCGTCTGCTGGCCGATTCGGGCCTGGACGCCGAGCAGGACGCGTACTTGCGGATGATGGAAGGCTCCGCCAAGCTGTTGCTTGGCTTGCTGAACGACACGCTGGACTACTCCAAGCTGGAGGCTGGGCGCATGACGCTGGCGCCGAGTGCGTTCGATCTTCCTGCGGCGGTGGACGATGTGCTCATGCCGTTCCGGATGGCGGCCAAGGAGAAAGGGCTGGCGCTGGATGTGGTGTTGGCACCGGGCCTGCCGACCATGGTGCTGGGCGACGGCACCCGGCTGCAGCAGGTGCTGGGCAACCTGGTGTCCAACGCCGTCAAGTTCACCGAGCGGGGCTGGGTGCGGCTGAGCATCGCGCCAGCGGACGGCGCAGACCAGATTGCGTTCGAGGTAGCCGACTCGGGTATTGGCATCTCGAGTGACCGGCAACAGGCCGTATTCGAAGCTTTCCGCCAGGCCGACTCCTCCATCACCCGGCGCTATGGCGGCACCGGCCTCGGCCTGGCCATCAGCGACCGCCTGGTCAAGATGATGGGCGGCACGCTCACGCTGGTCAGCCAGCCGGGGCAGGGCAGTGCACTGCGTTTTGCACTGGCCCTGCCCAGCGTCAAGGTAGAGGATGCGGTGGCCAGTACGGGCTCACCCGCCCCGATGCGATTCGACAGCCTGCATGTGCTGCTGGTCGAAGACCATCCGGTCAACCTGCTCATCATGCAGCGCACACTCGAGCGGATGGCCTGTCGCGTGTCGATTGCCCGGGACGGTCGCGAGGCGGTGGCGCGCTGGCAGCAGGACCAGCCGGACGTGGTGCTGATGGACGTGCAGATGCCGGTGATGAGCGGACTCGACGCGACCCGGGAGATCCGTGCCCTGGAGTTGCACCAAGGCCGCCAAATCCCCACCCCCATCGTGGCGCTGACGGCTCACGCCATGCCGGCAGACCGCCAGCGATCGTTGGATGCTGGCATGAACGATCACCTGGTGAAGCCAGTGACGCCCGAGGCCTTGGCTTCGGCCATCGCGCGCTGTCTGGGGCGTGAACCAGCCTCGCCTGGGCAGGATCTGGGTGCGCCCACGCTGGCAGGGGCGTCCGAGCCGGCGCTGAACGTGGAGGCCATGCTGGCCCGCCTGGGGAATGACCGCGACCTGGCGCTGGAGGTGGCCCAGGCCATGCAGGATGACCTGGCGCGCAGGTTGGTTGGCCTGCGACAAGCCAGCACCCAGCGCGATGCGGTGGCCTTGTGTGCCCAGGCACATGCGCTGCGGGGGGCTCTGTCGAGCGTGATGGCCTCGCGCGCCACCCTGCTGGTCAAGGGCCTGGAAGCATCGGCCCGGCAAGGGTCTTGGGCGTTGTTGGACAAGGCCTTGCCGCTGTTTGAGGCGGAGGCAGCGCGGGTGTCAGCCGCGCTGGCTGCGTTCACGGACTCCCCGGCGGCGTGAGGGCGGGGCGGTGACGCAGCCCGCCGCTCTGCGAAAATCCAGGGTTGTCCAAGCCCGACGCCGCCGCTTCGCGTGTGCTGGGCGCAGCCCGAACTGATTCATGGCCACCACCAAAACATTCACCGTCGCCGAGATCCGCGAAAGCTTCCTGAAGTTCTTTGAAGAACGGGGCCACGCCGTGGTGGCCTCCAGCAGCTTGGTGCCGGGCAATGACCCGACGCTGATGTTCACCAACTCGGGCATGGTGCAGTTCAAGGACGTGTTCCTGGGCACCGACAAGCGCCCGTACGTGCGTGCGGCCTCGGTGCAGGCCTGCCTGCGGGCAGGGGGCAAGCACAACGACCTGGAAAACGTGGGCTACACCGCGCGGCACCACACCTTTTTTGAGATGCTGGGCAACTGGAGCTTTGGCGACTACTTCAAGCGCGAAAGCCTGAAGTGGGGCTGGGAGCTGCTGACCCAGGTGTATGGCCTGCCGGCTGACAAGCTGTGGGCCACCGTCTACATCGACGATGACGAGGCCTACGACATCTGGACGAAGGAGATTGGCCTGCCGCCCGAGCGCGTGGTGCGCATTGGCGACAACAAGGGCGGCAAGTACCAGAGTGACAACTTCTGGATGATGGCTGACACAGGGCCCTGCGGGCCTTGCAGCGAGATCTTCTACGACCATGGCCCCGAGGTGCCCGGTGGCCCGCCCGGCAGCGCCGAGCAGGACGGCGACCGCTACATCGAGATCTGGAACCACGTGTTCATGCAGTTCGACATGCAGCCCGACGGCAGCGTGAAGAAGCTGCCCGCGCCCTGCGTGGACACCGGCATGGGGCTAGAGCGGCTAGCAGCCATCCTGCAGCACCAGCGCAGCAACTACGAAATTGATTTGTTCGACGCGCTCATCAAAGCGGCAGCTCGCGAAACAGGTGAGAAGGACTTGGCCAACCCCAGCTTGCGGGTGATTGCCGACCACATTCGCGCTTGCAGTTTCTTGATCAGCGACGGCGTCATCCCCGACGGCGCAGGGCGGGGCTATGTGCTTCGCCGCATCATCCGCCGGGCCATCCGCCATGGCTACAAGCTGGGCCGCAAGAGCCCGTTCTTCCACAAGATGGTGCCCGACCTGGTGCGCCTGATGGGCGCCGCGTACCCGAACCTGCAGG